>PIVZ01000877.1 GCA_003354045.1 bacterium | reverse complement strand
CAAGCCAAACGAGATGCTTGGCACTCATGGTGCGAGGAACAAATGTCCAAGGGAGGTAAAAAGATCTACAACTGGATCCGGGAAGGTCCCACCAAGGTGGTACCCATCAACTGCCCTGAATGGACTACGGGGCCGGCCCCGCCACCTGGTAGGGCCACCCAGATAAACCAGCTTGCTGAGTATTGGCTCAACCTCTGGGCCGACAAGCATGGGCTCGATGTCCAGTTTGACGGGATAAATGCGGGGCGCGAAGGCATCGGCTCGGCAAATATTGCAGCGATCGTCAGCAGCGAAGTGCTTCCGGCGGAACCCGACTTGGTCGTCTATTACGAGGGGGCGAACCAGTTAAACCTGGATGATCTCCGGAGCACGACGCTCGCCGATTCCGGATACGTGGATGTCGAGGAGATCGGGGTGTTTCGACGAGCTCTGATATTCTGTGGGAGCTACTCGGTGCTCGCGCGCCGTGTCGCCGACCTGCTGCTGGAAGTCGCGGAACCGAACAGGCCATCTTACACCCTCCAGTGGCCCTCGGACGTCGATGAGCAAACGCCTGATCTGGCCTCTCCTGACCTACCGAGCTCGCTTCCGCAGATTTTGCACGATCTGAAGTCGATCCAACACAATGTCGAGAATGACGGCGCGGAGCTTGCACTCGGGTCGTTCGTTTGGCTGGTTCATGACGGAATGCGTGTGACGCCGTTCCGGCATCGATGGATCACGGCTTTCTACCGTTCGCGTTACGGGCCTTACCGCTACGCGGACATCCGGAGGCTGGCTGATTTTCAGAATCTCGTGTTTCGTCGCTTCGCTGAAACCAACGGTCTGCTTTTCATCGACCTGGCCGGCAAGTTCCCACATGACCCAGATTTCTTCATCGACGGTATCCACTTCAACGGCCTCGGAATACGGATCCAAGCGTGGATCGTTTTGCAGGCTCTGATACCGCGGATAACCGAGAAACTGGTCACCGGGGAATGGCCACGCCCGGACCGGGTCACCCTCGAAGAGCATCCATACATCCGCCCATCTCGCGTTGTCGCAAACGTCTGTGAGGAACTAGAGCAAGAGTCCAAGTAGGCCGCGAAGGTGGGCGCGCCTCTGCGCCCGTGCTACCACTGCGGCATGGGCACTCGGAGCAGTACGGGCCGCTGGCGGCGGCGCCAAGGGATTGCTCAGGGTCTCGTGCTTCTCCTCGGAGCGACTCTGGTGTCGGTGCTTGCAGGCGAGTTGATACTGCGCGTCGTGGACGGCCAGCCACTCAATGCTCTTGCACTTCGGCCTCGGTACTCCGGGGTTCCACGGCCACAGGAGGTGCTTGCCCCCTTGACCGCCACACTACCTCTCGCCGAAGGAGTAGACCCCGCGTGGATCGACGAACAGCCGCCGCCGCTCACTAATCGCGCGAAGCCGGACCCCGCCCTGATCGAGCGCCGCCGGAGCGCGCGCGACTGGTCCGGTAACGAGCTCGATCTCTATCGCCAATGGAACGCGCGTTGGGCCGAGCTCGACGGGTGCGTGGCGGATGGATTCCTGCGTGACTTTCCCTCTCCTTCCTTCA
>PIVZ01000876.1 GCA_003354045.1 bacterium | reverse complement strand
CCGTGCACACAAAGTGAAGCCAGGACTGGGTTTTCCTCGATGGGAAAGCGCCGATTCCGGGCGTGGCGCTTGAAGTGCCCTTATTATTTTGAGTATGGCCAAAAAAATTGACTGAGGCCGGAGGAAGGTGCAATGGTTCAGCCTTCGGGGGCGGGGTCACGGCTCACGAACGATGTGGCGGCCATGAGTCCCGGCCCAGGGAGCACGGCAGTCATGAATAGAACCATCGTCGATTGGCCCCGAGTGATCTTGCTCACGAGTGTCGCCCTCGCGCTATGCGTCGGCACCGTTCACGCCAAACCCTGCACGGACGAGGACAAAGAGGCGGTGGAGTTGGTGAGCGCCGAGCTGGACGCGAGATGTCCCTGCGACGGAGGCTATCGCAACCACGGCCGTTACGTTAGATGCGTTGCGCGCAACACCAACAAGCTCTTCAAAGAGTACGGTCTTCCGTCGAGCTGTAAGAGGACGATCCGCCGTTGCGCAGCCAGGTCCACCTGCGGGAAGGAGGGCGCGGTGCGCTGCTGTTTCATCCTCGAGCAGGCCTGCATGAACGATCCTCGCCCTGGCGATGCCCGTCCTGTGGGAGTCTGCCTGGAGGATCATCAGTCGGCCTGCGACGTAAACGCTGACTGCGCTCCGTTGAAGACCAAGTGCAAGATAAGCCGCAGTGCAGAGAACTGCGAGCACCGCGGAGGCGCACTCAGCGGCAGCGGTAGCTGCTGCGGCGCCTGCGGCGCGCCATAGCCGATCACTGCTCGAAGAAAGCAAGCCCCGCCGCTGGCGCTATTGTATGACCACGGGGCTGCCACTGCTGGCGGCCCAGCCGAGCTCGGGGATCTCTAGCTCGACCCGGTAGGTGCCAGGTGCGGGGGCCGGCGCGAGCTCGACGGGAACGAAATCGGTCTGGCCGGGTGCTAGAGCGAGCGGCAGCATTATCGTTCTCTCGAGCCGGACATCCTCCATCCCGGCTCGCTTGAGCCTGACCTTTGCCAGCAGAGGACGGATCGGGCGCGACAGTGTCCAGGTCTTCGAGTTGTCGTTTATGATCTCGGCATGAAGTGCCTGCGTCGCACGATTGCCTCTCATCGAGGAAAGTGAGCGAACGGCGCGAAGATCGAGAAGCTCGGGATCGCTCTCCGTGGCTATCTTGCGCACTATCCGGAAGGCGCTCGCGCTCGTCGAGGTATAGACCCGGGTGACCCCGGTCAGACGGCCGAGGCGTTTCGCCATTTCGTTGGTGCCTCCCGGGTGGTGGACCACGAGGTTGCGAAGACCGGCCGCTGCCAGCTCGTTCACACCGCGCGGCGATGGAAGACGGCTCGCCAGTCGTGCAACGTTGAAGAAGGAAGGAACGGTGAAAGAGTTGTAACAGGCAGCCAACGGTCGCCGGTGGTAGGCGCCGAGGAGCACATACTCGGGCATCGCGTCGAGGATTGCAGTCATGTCGGCTTGGTATGGTAGGTCGACAATCGCGCCGCCGTAGCCAGCGTCGTCGAAGGCCCGATAGGCGGCCAGCACCTCTTCGTCGGGCACCTGCTCGATAAACATCAGTTCCTGACT
>PIVZ01000279.1 GCA_003354045.1 bacterium | reverse complement strand
ATTGACGAAGGGCGCGGTCGGTATGGCGCGAAGCTCTGCCCGGTAGCTGTGTTCGGCGCCGTCCACGTTCTCGATCTCGAGCTGGTAGCCGGCTTCGGACAGTGGTGCGGCGAACGCCGCGTAGGAGCGGCGCAGTCTTGCGAGCGCCGGCGGTGACGATTCGATGACGTTCGATGTTTCGCCCGGATCGTTTGCGAAGGCATAGAGCTCCTCGGCTCCGTCGCTGACGTTCACTATGTACTTGTGGCGGGCGGTCCTGACGGCGTGGCGCGCCGGGCTCTGATCGTCGGCTCGCCCGACGGTCGCGAAGAGGGAGCGGTCCGGGGGGGCCAGATCGAAGGCGGTCGTGAGCGACACGCCTACCCAGTCCTGATTGGTGCAGCACTGCGCATGAGCTGATTCTTTCCCCTTGTACAAGAGCTCCGAGATCGTCGGCAGGATATCCACTGTGCCCACCAGACGGTGCACTGTGGCCCCGGCGCGCCATGCGCCCGGGAACTTGACGATCAGCGGTACGCGCAGCTGCTCGTCGTAGAGTGATTGGCCGTGGAAGAATCGGCCATGCTCCCAGAACTCTTCTCCGTGGTCGGCGGTTACGAAGATGAGGGAGTCGTCATAAAGCCGGCGCGCTTTGAGTCCTTCGAGCAGATGGCCGATCGCCGCGTCGGTATAAAGGACAGTGCCGTCGTATAGATCGATTATGCGCTGGCGATCAGCAACGTCGCGGATGCCCTCGGCCGCGCCTCGCGCGTAGTCGAAACGCAAACCCACCGGCCCCGTGTAAGCTGGATCGACGAAGCTTCGAGCGAAGCGCTCGGGTGCGGTGTAGGGTGTGTGCGTATCGAGGTAGTGGAGGTAGAGGGCAACCGGTTCCTGGCGATCCTCGTCGAGCCAGTCGAGGGCGCGTGTGGTGATCTCGTCGGCATCGAACTCACCGCCCAAGACTCCCCGGAGCGTGGGGTCCATACGGCCGAGCCACTTGGTGACGTAAGGATTGTTGATGATCGCGGCCGAGTCGTGGTAGCCGCCTTCGTCGAGCACCGACATCAGCGTTTCCGTCGAGGCGAGGTCCGGGAAGTGCGAGGAGGTCAGTATTTGCGGCACCGACGGCATCGTCTTCGGCGCCGATGCAAACGCGCTGGAAAACACGACGCCATCGGCAGCGAGGCGCTCGAGGTTGGGGCTGGTCGGCCGCTCGTATTCGTAGGCGCTCAGATGGTCGGGGCGTAGTGCGTCCACGACGATCACAACGATGTTGGGAGGGCTGTCGAGTCGTAGACGCTCAGAGGTGCTCTCACAGCCGACGGCCAGTACCGAGAGCAGCACGATGGAGGCGAGCAACGACAACGAGCGGTGGCGACGGCGGCCGCAGGGTAGGGGTGTAGTGGGCAGGTTCATGGGCCGCCCAGTGTAGGCGCGGCCGGCGGAATCGTCTAGAGCGCAGTGGGCGTGGTCGTCGTGGAGGTGGTCGTGGTAGTCGGGGTCTTGCGGGTCAGACTCGTGTCGCCGGCTCACGACACCGTCTTTGCCGGGCCTGGGCGGGAGATCTGCCTCGGCCCAAAAAACAACCACCCCGGCCCTTACGGACCGGGGTGGATTGCTGTTCGGAGTTGCCTCGTCCTTCGCTTAGTTACGTCAGCGCCGTCGCTACGTCGTTCAGCTTGGTCGTCAAGTTCGTGCCGACCGACGTCATCGCGGCGATAGCAGCGATGGAAATAAGCGCGGCCAGAAGACCGTACTCAATCGCGGTGGCTCCCTCTTCATCTTTGAAAAAACGAATCATTTCGGTTCTCCTATCGTTCAGTAGTAAGCCACTCATCCATCCGCTGTGTTAATTATGTGGGTGAATGGCTCCTGCCCAAGAGTATAGCAAACCTGGTGCCAAGAATCGAAATTTTGCTAATCACTTGATTTGTAAAGGGTTCCAACCCGGCGCAGCAAAATAGCCGGTCGCCGCCGGGATTGTCGCTGAGTGGTCTGTCAGCGGGTAGATCCCCGTTCCTTATAGATCAATAGGCTTAACTACTGATTATTACTAATGTTTGCTCGACCGAGGGCGCTTATTCAAGATGCGGTATAAACCCCGCATAGGTGTGCGGGGTTTATACCGCATGCGGGGCGAGTGCACACGGGCCTATTCCTTCCAGATTCTCCCGCTGGGCGCCACGGGGCCGCTGGCCAGTACGTAATCGTGCCGTACCGTACGATTACGTCGCGAGACGAGGTTGGGGTGGCAGATTCTCTCAGGGCTCAGGCTCGGGATCGGGCCCGAGCGCTTTGTTCATGGATCGCAGCAGCGAGCTCGCTGTTGAGTAGTTATAGAAGTAGCGGAACTCCGGGCGCGCCTCGTGGATCCACGCGCGTAGCTTGCCCTGGGGAGTGAGGAAGAGGGTTCGCGGTATGTAGCCGCCGTCGGGGGCGTATTTCCCACTGAGTTCCTTGTTCTCGTCACGGTTCATGCGAACCATAACGAATTTCTTGGCCAGCAGGGCGACCTCTTCCTTGTGGAAGAGCTTGCTGTACTTGGCGCAGTGGGGGCACCAGTCGGTATAAAAGATCAGGCACACGGGCTTGGCCGATTCCGCGGCCTCGGCCAGCCCCTCGTCGTAGCTCTGCCAGGCTATCCCGGCGTCGTTCCAGTCGCCGCCGGCCAGGGCCTCGGTGGCGAAGGCGAGTGAGAGCGCCAGGGTCAATGCCGTGAGAAGCCGGTGTGCCGGCCCGTTGTGGGTTGTTGCCATCATTTTGAAGGTCCCGCCTTGTCGTCGTTGGTGTGGTCCTACCCCGATGGGTGGGGCCGAGCCCGTCTGCCGACAAGCCTAGCCAGAGCGGGCGGTCACTGCCAGTAGCGTACACGTCAGGCTTTGCTCGCAGGGGGCGTCGGTGCCACTATTTTGGCTCTGCCGGGTGGGACGGCCGCCCGGCGCTCGGTAAGCCGTTTCAATCGAGGCTCTATGCCGCCAGCGAGGGATTCCCACAGCGAGACGCGCGCAACCTACGACAGCGTAAGGCTGGCCACCGCTTACAGCACCAAGTTTGTGGGCACAGGCAAGGATGCACGCGAGCAGCGGTGCATCGCGAATGCGCTCAGTGGCTTGCCGGCGGACTCGTTGGTGCTCGATCTCCCTTGCGGCGCAGGTCGCATGACTCCTTTCTTGGTCGGTCTTGGCTACAAGGTGGTGGCTGCCGACAGCTCTATCGACATGGTGCGGCTGGCGCGTGAGAGATGCCTGGAAAGGTTTGGTGAGCAAGAGGTGGAGCGCCGGGTGCGGTTTCTCACCGAGGACATTCTGACCACCTCGTTCCCCGACGGCGCATTCGATGCTGTCCTCTGCAATCGTCTGCTCCACCACTTCGACAGCGCCGCGCTTCGGCGCAGTGCGCTCTCGGAGCTCGCCCGTGTGTGTAGCGGCCCGGTCGTCGTGTCCTTTTTCTCTTCGCGTGCGTTGGATGCGATCTGGCTACGCGTTCGCGAGAGTCTGCGGGCGCAGCAACCGCAGCACCGCTACCCCGTCTCTCCCGCAGAGTTCATTGCCGACATCGAGGCCAGCGGACTCGAGGCCGCGAGCGTGGTCGGCGTGCGGCCGGGTATCTCGCCGCAGACCTATGTGAAGGCGGTGCCGGCGCGCACGAGCGTGGCGTGACCACCGCAGGTTCTCAGGAATCTCCCTCCGGCGTGACTGCCTCACAGACGACGATCCACTTGTCGGAGAAGATCCTGACGACGGGAATGATCTTCTTGATGCTGAGCCCGGCTCTGCTGCATTCCGACCGGAGCTCTTCGAGCGAGACTCTTTTCAAGGGCGTCGTGCGCAGGCCGAGGAAAGTCTTCAAGGTCCACATCGCGTAGCGGTAGTTATAGCGGTGGCGGTAGTCGAGGATCAGCCACCTACGCGAAACCCGTGCCATTTCTCGTAGGATTTCCACGCGCGTTTCCGGGTCGATGTGGAACAGGAAACGGATGGACATCACGCAGTCGAACGCCCCGTCAGGGAAGGGCAGCCCTTCGGCATCGGCTTGCACGTAGCCCCAGATGCGGTCGATCCCCTCAGAGCGAGCCGCGGCCTGCCCCATCATCTCGCGGCTGATGTCTGACCCGACTACTTCGTATCCCCGCCCGCTCAGCGGTCCTGTGAAACGTCCCGTCCCACACGGCAGATCGAGGATCGTTTGGACACGCTCCGTGTAGCTGAGTCCGCGCAGAATGGTTGCCCACTTCCGCGCGTTGCGCCGCGCGCGCTCCTTCGTGCCCCAGCGGTGGAAATCATAGTCCTCGGCGACCTGCGCGCTGCGATAGAATCGCTTCTTGTAGTCGTACTCACGGTCGCGCTGAGCGCGACTCGGATCATCCTTGCTCGGCCTGCGACCTTTGATCGTCAATCCCTTGGCTCCGTCTTTTCCGGGCCTCTGAAGAAGGTTCCAGCGTGTGCGAGGACCGATGCCATCGCCGCGTTCAATCCGGCTCAGGCCGGCGCGCTGCGCGCATCGATGGAGCAGTGCCGCGTCCGACATTCAGCCACACTGCGAGAGGCGCCGTTGAACAGTGCGGCATCGTATGCGGCTCGACATTCTATGTCACTCGACGATGGGCGCTAGGCGAACCCGTCCTGACTCAGAGGCTATTGGAGTTGTCACCAAGGGGATCGAAGCAACACTCCGGAACGGTTCTCGATCCATTACCTTCGAGTGTTTCGTCGAGGCCCGTCGCGATGCCGGAAGTGCCGTTGGTCGCCGTTGCCGCTTGCCGCACGGCACACTCGTGCATGCGTCGCCGCGTCTCGACCGGCTCGGACACAAGGACGAGCGTCAGATAAAGAGCCGCGAGTATGGACGGCCCGGCGCCTGTGCAAAACCGGACGCGCCCATCTCGGCGGGTGTGTGATTTTGTACGCCGACAGCGGTGGGTCGCCTGGACGGGGCTCCACCGCGCCAGGCGCCGTCGGACAGGCGCGCCGACCGGTCAGGTGCCCGCGCCGGGCGGCACCTCGGCCTGCGGGCCCTCAGGGCTAGGATCTCCGCGTGGGGGCTTGAACGGCAGGCCACCGGCACTCGAGCGGTCGGTGGCGCGAAGTTCGACCCGCCGCAACAGTGGCCTACTTTTTGCTTGGTATAAATTGTCGGCCTTTTGAAACACCGACACTGACGATGATGAATCGGCTTTTACGACAGTCACGCACTCGTTTACATACCAAGCGATTCCGCTTGCGGATTGGTGTGTTTACGACGTAGGGTGTGGCCCGTCAGGGGGCGTCGCTGTCGTCAGGGGATGGACGAGAGCGTTACGTGCCGATGTGCATGGGGTTGCACTGACGCACGAAAGCCGCGGCGGTCGTGGACCGAATTGCAACAATTCGTTTCGCGGCTCCAGGGAGGAGAGGGCTAGAATGATCGACGCGCGAACCGAGGTTCTCCTTGTGGAGGACAACGAGGACGATGTCTTTTTGTTGTCCATGATCCTGAACAAATCGGCCCCAGGCGAGTTTGAGATACGCAGCGCAGAAATGCTGAGCGATGCGCTTCGCATCATCGGTGATGGTGCGGCCGATGTGGTGGTCACCGACCTGTCGCTGCCCGACAGCGATGGCCTGGGCGTCATCCGCAAAATCCGCGAACGGGCTCCGCACATGCCGATAGTGGTGATGAGCGGTCTCGAAGACGACAGGATGGCGGCGGAGGCGCGCCGAGAGGGCGCCTATGACTATCTCGTCAAGGGGCATGTCGAGCCCGAGGAGCTAGTGCGGACCGTCCGCAGAGCAGCCGCCAGGGGTGCCACCCAACATCGTCGCTACTTCAAAGTAGCCTAGATCACTTTACCGGCCGAGTCATCGGACCAGCGGCCAGTCTGGCCCCGCTCCTCGAGTTTGCGTCGTGCGTCTTGTACCTCGCGTGTCGGCTCGCTGGCGAACCCCTCACGCTGACTTCGCCGACGACTCCAACCGCAGCCTGGTCAGGGTCAGTTTCTTGATCCGCCACACGCCGTCTGTCTTTACGTATTCTTCCTCGTAATGGCCGTGACCGCGCAGCAGGTAGGCCGGGTGGTCTACGATGTCGAACATCGCCCAGATGCCGCTCGCTTTCCCCTCGGCGGTGATCTCGATCTCCGGCATGTGCCCATGGTGAACAGTTCTGGCTCCCTCCAGCTCACGGCTAACCAGCTTGACGACCTCGTCTCGACCCTCAACAAGGTCCTCGTCGTTTGGCCCGTAGCGAAACCATACATCTTCGGCAAAAACTTGCCCCCACTCCGACCACTGCTGGGTATCGAGAAGCCGGAAGTATCTGGCCTTCAGCTTCTTGATCTCCTCGATGTCGGCAAGCGTGTCGCTATTCATTGCCAC
>PIVZ01000278.1 GCA_003354045.1 bacterium | reverse complement strand
GCAGGCCTTCGGTCCAGCCCTTGATGACCCGGTTCAGCGGGAACGTCGCAGGTTGTCCCCGCTTGTAGGAGCTATCGAATTCCGTACCGTCGGTCAGCGTGCCCTGGTAGTGCACGGTCACCTTATCGGTGGCGCTCGGCGAGGCACCTGTGCCTTCGGTCAGGACTTCGTACTGTAGGCCGCTGGCGGTCGTGATCACTTTGGGTGCTCCTGTCTCGGCCGGGGCAGGCGCCGCGGGTTCACTCTCGTCGGTCGCCCCACCGCTACAGGCGGCCAGGATCACGATGAGAAAGGATGTCGGAATCAGCGAAATGTGTTTCATGGGAACCTCCACTATCGGGCCGCGTTCGCGATGTCCAATAGGGCCTTGGCCTGTTCAATCGGCCCTTGCCGTCTTCCCTTCCAGTATTGCCCGCCCCATCTGAGAGATCCCGTCGAAGGGCTCTTGCCGGTCCGGTCTCAATACCAAGCGGATCGCCTCGGTCGGGCAATCGCTCGCGCAAAGACCACAACCCAGGCACCTGCCGCTCTCGAAGGTAGCAATATCGTCCACGGCAATCGCGCCGACCGGACAACGATCGAGGCAGATCTCGCAGCCCGTACACTCGGCCTCGTCAACGAGGGCCTCGAAGATGGCGTTCAGGTACTTGTGCTTGTCATGGCCCCTCTTGGTAATCCCTTTCATGGACGCGCAGCAACAGGGGCAGCAATTGCAGATGTTCGACAGATGCTTGGAGTTGGCACCCGCATGCACGAGGCCCGAGGCATCCGCCTGCGCCAGAACATCGATGGCCTCGTCCGCCGTTATCTCCTTCCCGAGACCGGACTCGATGTAGTACTCCGCGGCCGCGCCGAAGCTCAGACAGCTCCCTATCGGGTGATCGCAGCGCTCACCGAGCAGACTCGACTCCTTCCGGCAGATGCAATCGGTAACCGCTATGCTCCTGGCCGCACGAATGCTTTCCTCGAGCTTGTGGTAGGGCAAGAGCGTGCTGTCTGCCTCGATGTTTGCTTCGATCGGGATGACCTTGAACCCGGGAACGTTGCTTGACCCGAGTTCGTCCAGAAAGGCGGTCTCGTAGTATTCCGCATAGAGCGCGGCCAGCTCCTTGTCTACTCTCTGCACCGAATACTCGTAAAGGCCGACCATGAAGGGTGCAAGCCGGTAGGTAGTCGTTCCATCGCGTCGGACTCGAAAGACCAGGCCTTTGTTCGCCATGGCCTCCAACTCTTCGGCCAACGCCTCGGCCTCGAGACCGAGGCGCTCAGCGATCGCATCGACTTCTTCGAGAAAAGGCGAAAGCTTTACGGCGAGCCTGGCCTCTTGCTCACTGAAAAGCCTCTCGAGGATCCGGATCTCCACACCCGACTCCGTCGCGGGAAACCCGATTGGATAGCAGTCCAGGAATTCTCGTAACGCGTGGTAGATCGTATCAGGCACTGCCGAAGCCCGGCTCTCTCGGGAAAACAGGTTAAGGGCAGCCTGATCCGCCCGCGACGTCCACGCAATCGTCGGGGACGTTGTCGATTATCTGTGAGGCGGTGATAGTCGTGATGACGCCCTGATTGAGAATCCCACCACCGGTCGAGCGGGCGCGATTGTCGGAGATCTGGCTACCGGTGATCTCGCTGATCGTTGCTCCAGCCTCGTTGTGGACACCGCCTCCGCCGCCTTTGGCCTTGTTGTCGATGATGACAGTATCGACGAGCGCCAGTGTCCCGGCGTTATCAATGCCCCCTGCATTGCAACTCGAGCGATTGCCCTTGATCAAAGCATCGGTGATCGTGAGCCCCGGCGTCACTGTCTCGAGCCCACCCGCGAACGCCACCGCAGGGCACACCTTGTCGCCGCGCCGCGCGGCGTTCCCTGAGATCCGGGCGGTCGTAATGGACGACCCCGCCAGACCGAACAGCCGTATGGGCGCCTCCGCTTCACAGAGCTCACCTGCACAGCGCGAACGGTTGTCGCTCACCTCCGCGCCCGTAACCGTCACCACTCCATTATCCGCGACGAGCAGGAGTAACTCGTCGGCATCGCAGCCGTCACCTTTGCATGAGGAAGTGTTTCTCCTCACGGTGACATTGCTCAACACGAGATCTCCATCGAGGGCCACGAGCGACAGGGATTCATCGGAATCGCACTCGAGGCCCGTGCACCGCGTTCGGTTCTCGCGGACCGAGACATTCGTAGCCGTTATCGCATCGGCGGAGATGTCCATCGTCTCGTCGATATCGCAATACTGACCTTGGCACTTGGAGTGATTGTGGACCACCTCGAGCAAGTCCAACGTAGTAGTGGCGCTGCGCAGCAACGCGACCTCGTTGGTTTCGCAGGCAAAGCCTAAACAACGCACGCGGTTACGGCTGATGGCGATAGAGGTGAGGATCAGGGTTTCTCCGCTGAAATCCAAGATCTCGTCTGCGTCGCACTCCTCGCCCCGGCAAGACCCTTGGTTGCCGTGCAAGGTAACGATGTCCCAGGTCCCGCCGCTCGCCGTTTCGATGTCGGCAACCTCTTCCGCATCGCAGAAGTCGCCCCAGCACGACGCGTCGTTCTCTTGTACCCTGACGCGCAGCAGGTCGGCCGTATCGCCCATCAACAGCAACACCGACCCGGTCTCGCACCCCTCTCCGCTACAGACGGTCGCGTTGTTTCTCAGCGTTACATCCGTGAGCACCGTACTGCCCGTCGCTTCGTAGCCCGGATCGAGCTTTGCGATGGCGCCGTGACCGGCCCCGCAGCCCACGGAGCTGCAACTGGCGATGTTCTTCTTCAGGAGAGTGCGAGCGATTACGAGTTTGCCGACCGGACCGTGCACGACGGCGCCAGCACTGATCGGATCGTCAGGCTCGCCGCAGCCGTCTCCCTGACAGCTCGCGGCATTCCCGGCGATCGTACAGTCTTCGATGGTCAACGCATCGCCATTGAGAGCATCGATGGCCCCGCCGCCGGCGATACAGTCTACTCCGGCACAGCCGACGTCGCCGCCACGGATTTGCATGTCCCGCAACGTGACGTCTACGCCTCCAGCCGCAGCCGGATCGATGTGGAAGATGCGGTCGCCATCCCCGAGGACTCGCGCGTCGCCCAATCCATTCTTGATCTTGGTGCCCGAGCCTTCCCCTTTGATCTCCACCGATGCGGTGATGTCGAGGTCGCCTTCCGCATTGGCGTCCTCGCCGCTGGCACCGAGCGACAGGACATACACACCCTTGGGAACCGTGATGATGTCGAATGCCCCGTTCCCGGCAGCACACTCGCCGACTATCGCGCCGGAGGCCACCTGGTCATTGACGGCCGATACCGCCTCTCGAAGCGAGCAGGCGCCGTCATCGGCAACGACGTCGCTAGTAGTCGTTACGGTGACCGTGGCCGCCGGTGCCGCCGGCACGGCAACCAACAGGCCTGCGCTCATGAGCGCGACAATGGTGGAGCATACAACGGCGCAACGGGTGGGTGCACCGGAATCTCCTGTGGACATAGATGTCTCCATATGCGGACGTGGTCCAGCCGCTTGGCCGTCCTCAACACTTATCATCTTCAGGGACGCTCTTACAACGGCATGACTTCATGCGCTCGACACCGAGAAGAGTGCGCGAACCGCTCGATCGCGCAGGCCGGACCTCTGGCTACTGACACCCAAGCCCCCCCCTCCCTCGCAACCCCCAACCTTGAAGTAGCGCCTCGATACGGTGATCGACGTCTCCCGGCAGTGCGGGCATTTCATTCGGGTCGCCGATGATGATCCCGCACCCGCCCGAACCTGAATAGCGTGGACTGGCTTGCGCCGCATTGTTATGTTCGGCCGTAGTGCAACTGCAATCCGGCCTGTAATCCGGCTCGGCAACATTCTCGACCGAAACAGGGGGAGAACATGAATCACCACGTCAATGGTCACCCGGGTCTCATCAATCGGCCGCCACGTGAGATCAACAGCAAAGTGGCGATCACCCGTAGCCAGGATTACTCAGACTCGGACAGGTCGATCAAAGAAGCGCTCGACTTGCTGGGATTGACCAAGATCTGCGAGAAAGGAGACAAGGTTCTGATAAAGCCGAACCTGTGCCTGCCGACTCCTCCTGAAGACGCTGAGACCACGCATCCGGAGATCGTCGCGTCAATGGTCAGGCTCGCGAAAGAGCAAGGCGCCACGGTTCAGGTGGGAGATTCCTGCGCCTGGCATCTGTCCATGGAGCTGGTTTTCGAGACCTCGCAAGTAAGAGAGGCGGCACTCGCCGCCGGCGCCGACGAGGTCCTGGATTTTGCCGAGTGCGACTTCGTGGAAGTGAGAGTACCTGACCCACGTGTCATGAAGACGGTGGCCATTCCGAGGCCGGTGGCGGAAGCGGATGTCATCATCAATCTGCCGAAGATGAAGAACAACTTCGTCACTCTCACGACGTTGGCGATAAAGAACATGTTCGGGCTGCTCAGACTCCATGACCGCCATCGCTACCACCGAACACCGATGGACATGGCGTGGGCCTGCAACGATATCTTCAAGGCCATCAAGGACCAGCACCGGCTTACCGTGATCGACGGTATTTGGGGGGTCGAAGGCGCAACCCACGCGGGTCCGGTGTGCAAACCGGGCGTCGTGCTGGCCTCTGAGGATCCCATAGCAGTAGAGGCGATCGCGAACATGGTCATGGGCTACCATGCGCTCGAATCCCCACATGTTCAGGTGGGGATGAAGGATGACCTGGGAACCGGAGATCCGGCCGAGATAGACGTGCTTGGAGCCAGCGTCGAGGAAGTGCTCCATCCCTTCCAGCGTTCGTTGGTCTCGTATGTTTCCAGATACACCAACGTCACCGAGTACTACGGAGGCACCTGCGCCGCCTGTCTGTGGCCTACCGTGGCACTCCCGCCGGTGGTCGACCCCGACAAGAAATACGCGGTGATCTCCGGAGCGCGGGTTTTCCTGGCCGACGATCTAGAAGGCGTCGATGAAGCCTACCTGGTCGGAACCTGCGCTTGCACCCCCAATCATCAGCACAAGGGGTTCATGGATAAGGTCAGGGTGGCGAAGAAGGTGATCAAGCTGCCGACTTGTCCGGCAATGACCCACCTCCTCGAAGAAAGGATGGGAGGCGTGTACGACCAGGCCCGCGATGCGGGCTACCGAGACCTGATCGCCGTCGATGGCGTGGCGTTGACCCATCTTCCCGACACGGTCCGCCCTGAGTTGTTGCCCGACGTGATCGAGAGAAAGGAAGGCAGAAAGAAGTCCTGGCCTTGATACCGCCGAGGGTGACTCCACAGGAATGGCGCTAAACTGCTCCGTCGTCTCCGCCGTCTGCGCGGTCTGAAATTCCGCCCCCCCAAAGGGCCTTCTCCCCGACGTGTGTCACCGACCGTCGTTCGGTTGATTGTAGCAGTGACAGTGGTTTGCCTTCCCTTCGTGTCTGCGTTCAAAAGCTAGAATAACCGCTGTGCCCACGACAAGCATAAGAGGACCGTGGTGCGTCCATCGACAGGCAGGCTCGAGCGCATGAGTGATCGCAAGAGGCTTCTCTATCTGATCCTCATCATGGCGCAGGTAGCCCTGACCGTCGGAGGAATCGCAATGTACGTGCTCTACAGCACCGCGATCGACGAACAGCGCGAACGCTTGCGGGCAACCGTCCAGAGCCAGGCGCACCTGATCGGCGCGGTGGGTCGTTTCACCCTCGCCCATAGCCGGAGCTACCCCGGCGGAGCGGATGCCGCGCTCCTCAAACAGGTAAGAGACGCGCACAGGGAGTACACCGAGTTCGGAGACACGGGCGAGTTTACCCTGGCTCGGCGCGTCGGAGACAAGATCGTGTGGATGATAAGCCACCGCCACTCCCAGCTCGAGCAACCCGAGCCGTTACCGCTCGACTCACCACTGGCCGAGCCCATGCGACTGGCGCTTGCCGGGAAGTCGGGCACGGTAATAGGGCCCGACTACCGCGGGAAGACGGTGGTCGCCGCCTTCCAGCCGATGACCGGATTGGACTTCGGCATCGTCGCCAAGATCGATCTGGCGGAGGTCCGCGGCCCGTTCGTAAGAGCCGCTCTTACGGGCCTGGCTACCGCGATCCTCGTGGTCATGCTCGGTTCGATCGTGTTTCTTCGTGTCAGCAACCCGATGATCAGGCGCCTCGAGGAACTCTACGAGACAGCCAAACGCGAACTCGCGGAACGCAAGATCGCGGAAGCGAAGATGGTGGAGTTCCAACGACTTGCACAACGAAGCGAACGGCTGGCCGACATCGGTGCGATCACGGCGGAGATAGTGCACGACCTGGGCAGTCCGCTGTCCGGCCTTTCAATGCAGGCCCAGTTGCTTCGCCGGCGCATCGAACATGGGGACACCGATCCCGGAAGGATCGCAAA
>PIVZ01000875.1 GCA_003354045.1 bacterium | reverse complement strand
GCTCAAAGGAGCGGGCATTCTGAATCATGTCTACGTGGACAATCTCATCGACGGGATCTTCTTGGCGATCGAGCGAGGCAAAGCGGGCGAAGCCTACAACATAACGGACGGCCGCCGTACGACCTACGCCGAGTTCTATGGCCGCCTGGCCAAGCTGGCCGGAGTAAAGCCGCCGCCGACCATGCCCGCATCGCTGATCAAGGCCGGCACGCTCGCCATTTCAGCGTTGCGAAAGATCGGCCTCACCAAGGAGGAGGCGAGCCCGGAGAGCGTCAGGTATCTGCTGCGCCGCCACGTCTATTCCTCGGAGAAGGCACGAAGAGACCTCGGCTATGAGCCGGCAATCGGGCTCGACGAGGGTCTCGAACGCAGCGGGGAGTACGTAAGAGCACTCCTGGCATCGAAAGACTAAAGGAACCAGAGCCTGACCCTGGCTAAAGAACGATCATGAACTCACTTGCAGAAACGATAGACGAGAAACTGACGCCGGTCCTCCTCGGCGCCCTCCTCAAGGGAATGGGGCTCAAGGCCCGCCTCGACAAAGACTTCCGCGACAATCTCTACCAGAACGTCGGCAACGGAGAGGAGCCGTGGAACGCGAAGGTCGTCTTTCGTACCCGCGATGACTCGATCGTGCGCCACGTCGTCTTCGAGAACGGCAAGATACGCTCGGGCAGAGGGAAGGTCGCCGACCCCAACGCCACCTTCGTACTCAGGGACGTTGCCAGCCTCAAGAAGCTGTTGGTGGGCAAACCTGCAGAGACGTTGGAGATGCTGCTCAGAAACGACCTGGTCTTCGACGGCAGCATGTCCACGGTAACCCGCATCTCTTATCTGCTCGAAAGGCTCACGGCGAAGAAGCTGCCGGATGCGGACCCCAAGCACGACTTTCTCTACAAGAGCTCCATTGCCAAGCCGAAGAAGCCGGTGCGCGCGGCCAAGACCGACGCCGTCGTCCACCTCGACGACCCGTCCTTCTCCGACTGGACCGTCGAGGACTTCCCTCGGCTGGAGCGCTATCTGCACATCTTCTTTTCGACCAGGCCCGCCATTGCCACCGAGCGGCCGCGTCTGATGACCGAGTACTTCAAGCGCCACGGTTTCGAGCAAACACCCGAAGGCGAGCCGCGCGATCCCGAGCTTCGCCAGGCCGAAGCGTTCAAGCACCTGATGGAGAACCGCCGTCCCATCATCCGCGAAGGCGATCTCGTTGCCGGCACCACGACAGAGAAAGACATAGGCGTAGTCCTCTACCCGGACGTCGGCGGCATCCTCGTGTGGCCGGAGCTCTACACGATGCACGCGCGCGATCTCAACCCTTACACGATCGAGGAAGAAGAACGGCGCCTGCTCAACAAGGAAATCCTCCCCTACTGGCAAGACCGCAACATGCGCGAGGTGGCGCGCGCCAAGGCCGGCAACCCCGAGTGCATGCGCCTCGATGAGCGCTTCGTGCTCTACTTCCAGTGGAAGGCCCACTCGCCCTCGCACACGTTCCCGGTGTTCCCCGCCGTGCTCAGTAAGGGACTGGCAGACATTGCCGGCGAGGCCGAAGAAACAGAACACTCGTCTACCGAAGACAGC
>PIVZ01000874.1 GCA_003354045.1 bacterium | reverse complement strand
CCAGCCGCCCCGCGGCCGGCCGGCCGCGGGGCGGCTGGCTCGCCGAGCGCCAAAAAGCGCGATAACCCGTGGACAAGAAAAGGAGAATGGCGGCATCCTTCTGAGATCCAGAAACAAGACCAGCGCGTAGCACCGCGCCGGGAAGGAGCCGCCATGCTGCAAGCGTACGCTACCGAGATCTCCGAGGCGAGCCGTGTTCTCGCCGCGCCTTTCATCGCTGACATCGACGGCCTCGAAGCTCGCGTTGCTGAACTGGATGGTGACGTGCTGAAGCTCGCCCGGGAAGTCGGCCGGGAGGTAGTCAGCCGCCTGCTCTCGACCCTCTCAAGCCACGTCGTCACACAGGACAAGGCCCGTGGCCTCACTGTTCACCGGCTGGAGGACATCACCGTCCGCACCGTGCTCGGTCCCGTGCGGGTAGACTCGCCATATATGAGGAACAAGGCCACGAGGGAGACCTCCAGGCCCGTCAAGACCCGGCTCGGTAT
This sequence comes from bacterium, assembly GCA_003354045.1. GTDB lineage: Bacteria > Desulfobacterota > Binatia > UBA1149 > CAITLU01 > PIVZ01. Next base: position 1,098 of record PIVZ01000874.1, on the reverse strand, counting down.
GGTCGGTGGCGGAATGACCATCGCGTTGGAACGTGCGCTCACCGACTTTGGCGCCGAAGAGTCCTTCGAGATGGCGAGCAAGCGGCTCGAGGAGCACTACGGCATGGAGGTCGGGCGCACCACCATCCTCCGAGTAGTCGAGCGCCGTGCTCGTGAGACCGAGGAGTTCATCGATCAGCGACTTGCTGATGCCCGGGAGGCCTTTGACCTTCCACTCGCCGCGCGGCCTGGCGCCGCTAGCATGCTGGTCGAGTTGGACGGATGCATGATCCGAATGGGAACCCTCACCGCTGCCAACGATGGCGGCACCACGGAGGTGCGGGGTCTTCCAGCACGGAAACGCGAGGAGGGCTGGCGGGAAGTCCGCGTTGCCTTTGCTCGCCAGCCCGAAGAGGCGGACCGAACCTACGTGGCGAGTATGGACACCTACCAGAACGTGGTTGGCGAGCTGTTCGGCGCAGCCGTCGAGCGGGGGCTGTCCGAGCGAACCCAGGTGTTCGCTGTTTGCGACGGCGGCAACGGGCTCCGAGAGGAGCTAGACGTGCAGTTCGACGGCCTCCAGTTCCTCCTCGACCGTCCCCACCTCAAGGGCCATCTCTACGAGGCGGCGGCTGCCGCAGGGGCCGACCCAGAACGCCAACGAACGTGGGTCGGCTCGGCCCTCGAACTCATCGACCTCGAACTCGTCGGCGAGGTGATCGAGGCCGCTCAGCAGTACGCCGACGCTGGCGTCGAAAGGATGGGCCGGCTCGCGGGCTACCTGACGCGCTTCAGTGACGCCCTCGACTACACCGGCGCCAAGGCCGCCGGAATCCCTTTGGGCTCCGGTGAGATCGAGAGCGCCCACCGGTACATCCCACAGAAGCGCCTGAAGATACCGGGGGCATGCTGGCACCCGGACACAATCAACCCCATGCTCGCCCTCCGCGTCCTCCGCGCCAACGACTGGTGGAGTGATTTTTGGGCAAGTCGCCTGCAGCCGAAAGCGGCGGCATGAGCCGCAGCCAACGGAGTTGGATCACACCCAGGCGGACCTCTACCTCCCGTTCGAGTCCCGCGTGCGGCCGGACTACGAAGGACGAATCAGAGAGCGCGACG
>PIVZ01000873.1 GCA_003354045.1 bacterium | reverse complement strand
TTGTCTACTCGGTTGCCGCCGACGAGATCGACGAGCCCTTCTACAAGCAGGGTGACAGCATCGTGGCCCCGATCCGGGTGTTGCCGCAGCATTCTTACTGGCGAGACAACCTTCCGAAGACGTCGCTGCACTCGATCCTGGGAGGCCGCAGGAACAGCTTTCGCGATCAGGACGTCGAGGAGGCCAAGAAGATCCTCGGCGCCTACGCCAAGGTAATGTCGATCAGAAGCATCGATCGGTGGGGGAAAGAGATAGCGGTCGTGGTGTCGGCCCTCGAATCGCCGTTGCGTGTCTTCAGGGAGGATGCGGTACGATTCCTGGCAAAGAACTGGCACATGGAGAAGTCGTTTCCCGCCGAGGCCCGCGCGGGGTACGCGGCTTTCATCAGCGGCGCCGCGCCTCAGTCCGAGCGGATCACCTTGATAGAGACCGTTGGCCGCTGGAAGATCGCGCTACTTGCCGACGATCTGGAGAAGCTGGCGGCGCGTGATGAGCCAACCGCCGCGGCCGCGCTCATGGCCCTGGACGAGCTCGGCAGGAAGCGCGACGCCGACCAGCTGCACAAGCTTATCAAGGCCGGTACGCCGGAGGTCCGCGCCTACGCCTACAGAGAGTTCGGTAGGCGTGCCGGAGAGGACGAGACGGCTTTGAAAACAGTGGCCGCGGTTCTCGATTCGACAGAGCAGGAGACCGTCCGTGCGGCAGCTGCGCAAGGACTGGGGCTCTCCGCGGCCAACGCTGCGATCGCCCCACTGGTTCTCGCGCTGGAGAAAGGAGATTCGGTGAGTCGAGTGGCCGCACAGGCGCTGGCCGCGATAGGTGGAAACGACGCTGCGGTGCCTCTGAAAAAGGCCATCGTCTCCGGCTCGCGCGACGCCGCCAACGGTGCCGTCTTCGCGATGCCGCACATGAAGGGGTGCGAGGACTGCGCGGCCTTCATGGCGGAGCAGTACAAGACGAACCCGAGCAAGCAGACGCGCGATTGGATTGCCATCGCCCTGGAAATGGAGCTTCCGAGGGAGCACTGATCCCACCAGGGACGGGGTATGAGCCCGGCCAAGAAAGGTCACGAGAAAGCCTCGCGCGGCGAGGAGTTGCTGCGCTTGGAGTCCCTTCTGTGGGACCTTGGCTACGGGTGCGTGGCAGGCGTGGACGAAGTCGGCCTCGGTCCTCTGGCCGGTCCGGTCATCGCGGCCGCCGTCGCCTTTCCAGCGCGCGTCGCGCCCTTACCGGTGGATGATTCCAAGAAACTCAGCCCGCGGCGCCGTGAAGAGCTTGATGCGCGGATACGCAGCGAGGCACTCGCCATATCGATAGGACATGTGGAGGTAGAAGAGCTCGACCGGATCGGCGTCCATCAGGCCGGGCTCGAGGCCATGCGAAGAGCGGTAGTGGGCCTCGATCCTCGGGCGGACTACCTGCTCGTCGATGCCCGCAAGGTACCCGGGCTGGCCATTGGGCAGTCGTCCTACGTGCGCGCCGACACCTTCGTGCACTGCGTGGCCGCGGCTTCCATCATTGCCAAAGTCCACCGCGACGCCCTGATGCGCCGTTTCGACGAGAGCTATCCCGGCTACGGTTTTGCT
>PIVZ01000277.1 GCA_003354045.1 bacterium | reverse complement strand
GTACACGAGAGCAGACCGCCGCACATGGTCGCTGCCAGTATGGTCACGAGGCGCTTGACCATGAGGCGTTCCGGTCTGATCGGCCGCCGCTCTGTCGGTTGCCCTCTCATTACCTGCGCAGCGTGATACCGGCTTCCTCGAAGAACACGTCGAGGCGCTCGAACCACCCAGTCAACTCCGCGTTCGTGCCCAGACGGTCCGAGAGGCTGGCGGCACGCTCGACCTCGGCGAGATCGAGGAGAAAGTCGTAAGATGCATTGGCCGCCGCCTGATCGGCTACCAGCGCGGCGTTCTGCGCGTCGAGAAGATCTATGATCGAGACCACCCCGCGAGAGTAGGCATCGGTGACCAGCCGCAGGTTCTTGCCCGCCGCTTCGGCCGAGTCGCGCGCCAGCGCGATGCCCTGGTAGGAGGCGTTGCCCTCGTGCATCGCCGATCGTATGCGCTGGTCGATCTTCTCGGCCACCGACTTGCGCTGCACGCGCAGCCGCGAGAGTTCTTCACGTGCGCGCGCACGGTCGGCCAGGCGGCCGCCTCCGGTGCTGATGGGCAGCGACAGGTTCAGCCCCACCGACCAATCCGTGTCGTCTGGCGCGGCAAGGTCGGCGCCCGCTCCACCGCCGTTCATGCCGCCGAACAGTGCCGCCGGGTCGCCTTGCGATCCACCTTCCGAGAGCTGGTGGAAGAGGTCTCCCTGGAGCGCCAGCGTTGGAGACCAGAAGGACCTTTGCGCCGATTTGAGCGCTCTTTCCTGCGCGGCAATCGCCTTGCCGAGCTGGTTGAGCTCGGGCGCGTGTTCGAGTCCGTCGGCTACCAGGAAGCGGATGAAGACGCCGTAGTCGCGGGGGTTGTCCACGTAGTCGAGTAGACGGCGCGGGCCACCGGCCAGGCGAGCATCGCCGAAGCCGACCTCGGTCGTTTCGAACTGTTCCTCCAGCGGGCGGTTGAGCAAGCGGTTGAGCGCGATCTCGGCCTGGATGCGGCGTGCGATTGCCTCGACGACGGCTTTACGGTCGGAGGCGACCTCGCTCTCCCAGCGGTAGACCTCTGCCTGTCCCGAGGTGCCGATGGCCTCGCGCGTCTTGGCAAGGTCGAGGTTGGCGCGCGTGAGGTCGAGGTTGTCCTTCTCGATGCGCTCGAGCGCCTTGGTGCTGAGCAGGTTCAGGTAGACCTGGGATGCGTCGAGCGCGATGTCCAGGTTCAGCTCGTCGAGCTCGGCTTCGCGCACGGCGTGCAGGTGGCGCTGTACGGTGAGGTCGGCCAGCGCCGCTTCCGAGAACACCAGCTGCGAAATGCTCAGTCCGCCGCTCGTGACACGCTCGGCGCGAGTGCTGAAGGGGGTTGCCGCCCGGTCGTCGTCGATCATGCTGCTGGTCAGCGATGTCTCGGCCTGTGGGAGCAAGCGAGAGCGAGCCGAGCGGATGTTCTCTCTGCCTGCTGCGACCTCGCGCTCCTTGACCCTGAGATCCAGGTTTGCCGCCCCAGCCTCCTCGATCGTGCGGGCCAGCGTAAGCCGCCTCGCGACGCTCGTGCGTTGATCATGGACCAGGTCGGCCTCGGCCAGCACGCTCCAGCTCGGCGAGAAACCGATGGCCTCCGCGGTGGCCATATTGAGGGTGAGCTTGCGCTTTTGGGGGAAGGCCACGCCTATGGTACCGGCGTCTTCTCCGAGCAGGATACGCTGAACGTTGAGAGCAACGCGGCGGGCTATACGGGTGCTGTCGGATTGCTCGGAGAGCCCCACCATCACGCCGCGCTCGACATCGTCGCGCCCGTAGTATGAGAAGCTCGGCAGCCGGCGCTCGTTGATGCCGGCCACCAGGCGATCGAACTCTTGCTCCGAGAAGCCCATGAGCGGTGAAATAAAGACGGCGTCGGCATCGGCCGGCAACTTGGCCAGGACTTCCTCGGCCGAGCCCTTGGCCACGACCAACGAGAACTCTATCCCCAGCTCGCTCGCTTCTCGCAGTAGCTCTTCGCTCGCCTTCGGTAGAACTTCAAGCACCAAATCGCTCATGATCATGGCCAGGTGTTCGCAGGGGTATACTTCACGAAAGGCCTCGATCTCCTCGCGTACCGTCGTGTTTTGGTCCACGTAGGCGAGGTTGCGGACACCGCTGGCACCCTCACGGTACGGCATGTCCTGGAGCTCTCGATCGACTATGAACGGTGCGATGACCGGCTTGGGCAGGTTCTCGCGGCGCGCGAGCTCGTAAGAAGAGATCAGGCCGAGAGAGATGACCAGGTCCACGTCGGGGTCGGCGAGGATCTTGTCCACGGCGCTACGCACCTGTGCAACGGACCATTCGCCATCCAGCCTTTTTGTGGGCGGAAAACTCACCTGGAACTCACCGGCGGTGAGTTCCAGGATCTCGCTCTTTATCGAGCCGTGAAACTGGTCGATCTCCTGCCACCGTCCGTCCTGGACGAAACCGATGCGCATGGCCGCGTTGGAGGAGCTTGCCGCGACGGTGGTCGCGAGGGTGACGATCACTGACATGGCAATTGTTCGCAGAGATTTCATCCGGGCAGTTCTCCTTCTCGCGTTCTTTGGCATCGGTGCCGGTGCTCTTCCTGGTTCCGCCGGGCTTGGACGGCGGGCCGTGCGACTGTCAGGATGTTAGTCCACACGCCGAGGAGGGGCTAGAAGCGGGTGCAAAAAGCGTCTCCCGGCGACCTGCCGCGCCAGCTCTCGTATACCATGACCGATGCGGGCTGTGCCGGTGTTGCGGAGCGCATGCAAATCGAGAAAGCGCAGTAGCCGGCTCGCGAGGTTTCCCCTCCGGGCTGCCGGCCGCTAAGCTTTAGTCCACGGTGGTGGCGGAATCGAGATTGCAGCGCTGGGTGGAGGCGGCGGCGGTATACGGGGATCCGCGCATCCTGGTGATCCTCTTCCTGGGCTTCTCGAGCGGCCTGCCGCTTGCTCTGACCTTCTCCACACTGACCTTCTGGCTCTTCGAGGCCGGCGTGAGCAAGACCGCCATAGGCCTGTTTGCCGCGGTCTCCACTCCATACGCGCTCAAGTTTCTGTGGGCGCCTCTCATCGACCGGCTGCCGCTGCCGGTGCTCACCCGCGTACTTGGACGGCGCCGCGGCTGGGTCGTGTTTACCCAGTTTGCCTTGATGGTGGCACTTCTCGGGTTGGGCTCGAGCGATCCCGCGGTGAATCCTTGGATGACGGCGCTGCTCGCCCTGGCCACTGCGTTTTGCTCGGCAAGCCAGGACATAGTGATCGACGCCTATCGCGTAGAAATCCTCGAAGAGGAGGACTACGCGGCCGGGGCAGCCGCCATCGTGCTCGGATATCGAATCGGCATGCTGGCCTCCGGGGCCGGCGCTTTGCTGCTGGCTACGGTGGTGGGCTGGTTCCAGGTCTACGCCGCGATGGCCTCTCTGGTTCTGGTCGGCACGGTGGCTATCTTGCTCGGCCGCGAGCCCGACCACGCGCCCACCGCCGAGAGCCGTATGCTCGAGGCCAGCGTGCGCGAGTACCTGGACGCCAGGCCGAGTCTGCGCGGCTGGAAGGCGGAGACTGCGGCGTGGATCTACGGAGCGGTCGTCTGTCCGTTTGCCGATTTCATGCGCCGATCGGGTTGGGTGGTGATACTTGCCTTCGTGATGCTCTACAAGTTCGGAGACTCGCTGGCCGGGGTGATGACCAACCCTTTCCTGCTCGAGCTGGGCTTTACCAAGGTCGAGATTGCGGCGGTGGTAAAGACCTACGGGCTGGGGGCCACGCTGCTGGGCGCGGTCACCGGAGGGACCATGATGAAGGCGCTCGGTCTTACCCGAAGCCTTTGGATCTGCGGCTTCTTCCAGATGTTCTCGAACCTGATGTTCGCGGTACAGGCCCAGGTCGGTCACAGCACGCTGATGCTGGCGGTCACGATAGGAATCGAGAACATGGCCAGCGGCATGGGCACGGCCGCCTTCGTCGCCTATCTGAGCAGCCTGTGCAACGTCTCCTATACGGCCACTCAGTATGCGTTGCTGACTTCTTTCATGTCGGTCGCGCGTACCTGGCTCTCTGCCTCGGGAGGCTGGCTGGCCGAGCAGATGAGCTGGGTGGGGTTCTTTCTGCTCACCACGGCAGCCGCTGTTCCGGGGCTGTTGTTGCTTGCTTGGCTGACTCGCGGGGGAGACGAAGTGGCAGGTGAAGCGGAGACGTGACGGCGATGCGGTCGGCGATACCGGACCGTGATGCCGCGCTTCAGTCTGCCGCAGCCTCCTTGCTGATCGACGAGACGAAGTAGCCTTGATTGTTGAAGGAGGCGTCGCAGGCCTCTTCGGTGAGCACGGTTCCGGGCTCCGTTTCGACGATGGCCGTCTTGCTCTCGAAGTCCACCTCGGCCTGGCGCACGCCCACGATCGTCTCCAGTGATTCCTTCACGCGCGGTGCGCAGCCGGTCGCGCAGGTCATGCCCTCGATGCCGAGGACATAGCGGACGCCAGGCCCCGATTCTGCGACATGGTCGGCCGCGGAGGGGGCGCAGGCCGCGAGCGTGAGCAAGGAGAGCGTGAGCACAACGGAGAGGAGATTCTTCACGGCCTTCAGATATGGAGCTTTGCCTCGGCAAGCAAGTGTGCCGGCAGGCATGGCTCGCCACACCTCATGTGCGCGACGGCAGCAGATGCCGGGCGATTGGCCGTTGTACTGGAAGTGCCGGCGACCTTTGCGGTCTGCCAGCGCGTGATCTCAGCTTTGGCCGAGGAACTCGACCAGTAGCTCGCTTACCAGGGCCGGCTCGTCCATATGCACCCAGTGGCCGGCAGCGGGGATCCGCTCGACGCGGATATCGGGCACCCAGCTCGCGAGCCCTTCGGTCAAACTGATGCCGAGAAAGCGGTCGCGCTCGCCCCAGACGAGAAGCGTGGGCGTCTCCACGTTGCGGAAGTCTCTCATGGCCGCGCGTGCCGACGGTCGTGCCGCGGCGCGGTAGTAATTGATTCCGCCGGTGAGCGCGCCGGGCTGTGCCGCGGCCTGCTTGTAGCGCTCCACAACTTGCGGACTCGAGGCCTCGGCGCTGCTCGTCTCGTTCTCGAGGGCGCGTTGGATAGCAGTGAAGTTGCCGGCACTCAGCCCGAGCTCGGGCAGCCGGGGGATCTGAAAGAACGCCATGTACCAGGAGCGCTTCCACTGGTCGGTGGCGAAGAGGTCTCGCTCGAAGGCGGCGGGGTGGGGGGCGTTGAGAACCGCCAGACGAGAGACGAGCTCGGGGCGCTGCATGGCGAGATACCAGGCCACGATACCTCCCCAGTCGTGCCCGACGACGTGCGCCCGGTCGCTTCCCGAGCTCTCGATCAATCCCGCCATGTCGCCAACCAAAGCGTCGATGTGGTAGCTCGCCACGCCGGGAGGCTTCTCCGATGTGTTGTAGCCGCGCATGTCGGGCGCCAGGACCCGGAATCCCGCGGCGGCTAGCGGCGGTATCTGATGGCGCCACGAGTACCAGAAGTCGGGGAATCCGTGCAGCAGGATGACGGGCGTTCCGTCGCCGGCCTCGACCACGTGCAGCCTCACGCCGTTGACGACCCTTTCCTGGTGGCTCCACGTGGATTCTTCTTTATCGACGCTCATCTGTCCGTGTGCATGCGTGCGGCTTCTTCTTGCCTGGTGACAGTATCAACTCAAGCAGGCTGCCTGCGTGCTCGTCCCGCGACCGTGTCGGCCGGACATGCTTCTCATGCTTGCCAGCAGGGCGTTTCGTAGCGGCACCCGCGATCGAAGAGATCATGGCTCGGTTGCATCGCGGCTCGGCAACGCGGCAGATAGGGCCATGCTGGAGCCTGTGTCAAAAGAACGGCTGGTGATGCCGGCCGAATGGGCTCCCCACCACTCGGTGTGGATGGCCTGGCCTTATCGCGAGCAGGACTGGCCGGGGACGTTGGCCGAAGCGCGCGCTGAGGTGACAGGTCTGTGCGCCGCGATCGCGGCCGAACTGCCGGCCGAGTCGCCAACCGGGCCGCTACCGCCAGCCGAGACCATCGAGATGATGGTGGCCACACAGGAGTGCGAGCGGGACGCCGCCGGCGCTCTCTCGGGCCTGCCGGTTCGGCTGCACAGGCTGTCCAGCACTGGACTGTGCATCACACACTTCCTGCACCGCACTGTCTTTCTTAACAAAGTGACTAACTTGGATGCACATTGTAATGCCTACAATTCATCACACATTCTATTAGATTCATGAATTGAGTGACATTTAAATGACGTTGCACTGCATAGCCAAGCACACCAGCAGCACAAGCCCCCACAGCACCAGATACTAAGGTATTAATAACAATAACCGATACGTTTTCACTTAATGCTAAAGTACTGCCACCATTAAATCCTAGCCAACCGATAAAAAGCAGTACACAGCCTAATGTAGCTTGAGATAAGCTTGAATTCTTGACGGGGGTATCTTTACCATTTTGAAATCGGCCATGACGTGCACCAATA
>PIVZ01000872.1 GCA_003354045.1 bacterium | reverse complement strand
GGTCATTGACCACGAGGCGCTTCTCTTTGACCTGGTAGCCGAGCGGCACCCGGCCTCCCGTCCACTTACCGCGACGCCGAGCCCCGGCGATCTTGTCGCGCGTGCGCTCGCCGATCATCTCGCGCTCGAACTCGGCGAAGCTCATGAGCATGTTCAGGGTGAGTCGGCCTATCGCATCCGCCGTAGAGAAGTTCTGCGTCACGGATACGAAGGCCACGCCGGCCCCGTTCATCCGGTCCATCACCCGGGCGAAGTCGAGGAGCGACCGTGAGAGCCGGTCGACCTTGTAGACGACGATCACGTCGATCCGGCCAGCATCCATATCGGCGAGCAGCCTCGAGAATGCGGGTCGGTCCAGCGTGGCACCCGAAAACCCACCGTCGTCGTATCCGTCGGCCGCAAGCTTCCATCCCAGATGTGCCTGAGAGTCTATGTAGCTCTCGCAAGCATCGCGCTGGGCATCGAGCGAGTTGTACTCCTGCTCCAGGCCGGCGGTAGTCGATTTGCGTGTATAGATCGCGCAGCGCTGCGTGGTAGGGGCTGCACGGGCGGTACCGCTGTTGCCTCTCCTCGTCATCGCCGCCCATCCTTCTTGACCGCTCGGCTCTGCAGCCCGAAGAACAAGAAGCCATTCCACGGGGTACCGGAGATCAGTCGGGCAATTGCTGAGAGCGAGCGGTACCGCTTGCGCCTGTACTCGAAGCCGCTGGCGAGGATCTTGACCTTGTGCTCCTTGCCGCCGTGGACGCGCGTGAGCACGGTGCCGGGCTCGGGCAGCCTCGGATCGCGGAGCCTCTGCGCACCGCCGACCTTCCCATCCCCGACCTGCTTCCCCGGCTGCCGCCGCCATCGAACCGGTGCAAGCGGTGCCAGCTCTTCGATTCTCGCCAGTGCAGTCTCGGTCAACCCGCCCTCGGCCAGTTCCTGAATCCGCCACGCCACGCGCTTCTTGAGATGCGGCTTGTTGCGGGTGCGGGTGGGAGCGCCGAAAAGTTCGCAATACTTCTCGGCCAGCTCCCCCGTGGTCATCTTCTCCAGGGCTTTGAGCTCCCGGGCCACCTCAGCCGCGGTCTGCCGGTCCCTGCGCCTAGCCTGCGGGCATTGTTTGCCCATGGTCGTGCCTCCTTGCGGCGGGGGATTATGGAACCCGCCACTGAGACACATGGACGCGTTGTCCGGCTCGGATCTCAAGTTAACTCCTGGAGATTCATTGAGGAATTCCAACTTCTTACCCGCCCGAGGCCAAGATCTTGGGCCTGTCTGCCCCACAGGCGGCCACAGGCGGCCTCTTCAGGGCCAGGTCGGCCACGGCACCGGCCAGGATTGCCACGACTTCTGCCCGCCGCACCGAGCCCTTGCCGGCCTTGACAGGCGATGCGATCGCAGTGACGGGCACCTTCACGGCCGGGCTCCCAGCGCAGGTCGCAGCCGAGCCGCGCACTTGCCGTCAATGCTCACCAGGCGAGCGCCGCCGAAGGCACGGAGGACGGCGACGGCTCGGCGCAACGCACCCTCAGCACTGTCCATGAGCGCGGCGACATCGCTGCGCCGCAGTGCGGGCTCGCCCTCCAGCGTGACCTCGGCGAAG
>PIVZ01000276.1 GCA_003354045.1 bacterium | reverse complement strand
CGATCTCCGATGCCGATCCTGAGAGGTCTTTTATCTTTACGGCGAAGTCCTTGATCGTCATCTCGGCTGGATTGCCGAGGTTCACCGGCTGCGTCTCCTCCGACCACAGCAGCCGCACCAGGCCTTCCACGAGGTCGCTCACGAAGCAGAAGCTGCGCGTCTGAGAGCCGTCGCCATAGACCGTCAGCGGCTCGTTCTTGAGCGCCTGGCAGATGAAGTTCGGCACCACGCGCCCGTCGCGCATGCGCATACGCGGGCCGTAGGTGTTGAAGATGCGGGCGATGCGAGTCTCCACTCCATGGTGGGTGTGGTAGGCCATGGTCATGGCCTCGAGAAAACGCTTGGCCTCGTCGTAGACGCCGCGCGGCCCGATCGGGTTGACGTTACCCCAGTAGTCCTCGGTCTGCGGATGCACCAGCGGATCGCCGTAAACCTCCGAGGTGGAAGCCACTAGAATGCGCGCGTTCTTCGCCTTGGCCAGCCCGAGGGCCTTGTGGGTCCCTAGCGATCCAACCTTCAAGGTCTGGATGGGAAGCTCGAGATAATCCACCGGGCTCGCGGGCGATGCGAAGTGCAGGATGGCATCGAGCGGGCCGCTTACGTAGACGTAGTTGGTGATGTCGTGCTCGTAAAAGGTGAACTTCGGGCTCTCGAAAAGATGAGCGATGTTGTCTCGGTCGCCGGTCAGCAAGTTATCGACGGCGATCACCTCGTGCCCCTCCGAGATGAACCTCTCACAGAGATGAGATCCGATGAATCCGGCGCCGCCGGTAATCAGTACGCGTGCCATCGAGATCAACCCCTACCGTTTATTCTGACGCTTATCCAGTCCCACGCGCCGCCGCGCGAAGCGCGGCGCGGGCACCGGACCTGTTCAGCTCGCCTCACTGAATGACCGGTCGGCGGCCGATCGGAAGGTATGTAAAGCCTTGCTTCTCCATCTCGCTCGGCTCCCAGAGGTTGCGACCGTCGAACACGACAGGTTCTTTCAGCAGGTGCTTCATACGGTCGAAATCGGGGTGCCGGAACTCGTTCCACTCGGTGACCACCAGGAGAGCGTCGGCGCCATCTAGCACGTCGTAGTTCTTGTGGTGGTAGGAGATCTGATCGCCGAACAGGGCGCGCGCCACTTCCATGGCCTCGGGATCGTGTACCTGGACCTTGCACCCGGCGGCCAGAAGCTCCTCGATCAAGCCGATCGAGGGGGCCTCACGCATGTCGTCCGTGCGTGGCTTGAACGCCAGGCCCCACACTCCAAAGGTGCGACCTTCGAGGCTGCCGTCGTAGAACTCGCTTATCTTCTCGAACAGCCGTCGCTTCTGGCGGTCATTGACCGCATCAACGGCTCTCAGCATGGAAAACTCCAAGCCGGCGGCCGTCGCCGTGTGAATGATCGCCCGAACATCCTTCGGAAAACACGATCCGCCGTAGCCGAGACCGGGATAGAGGAAGTGCATTCCCAAGCGCCGGTCCAGGCCGACTCCACGCCGTACCATCGAAACGTCGGCATCGACCCTTTCACAGAGGTTGGCGATCTCGTTTATGAAGGAAATCTTCGTCGCAAGCAGCGCGTTGGCCGCGTACTTGGTCATCTCCGCACTCGCGTTGTCCATTATGAGGACCGGAGCGCCGCCTCGCACGAACGGCGAGTAGATGTCCTTCATCGTCTCGGCCACCTCGGCGCTGGTGCAACCGATGACCACTCGGTCGGGCTTGAGGAAATCCTCGACGGCAGCACCTTCTTTCATGAACTCCGGATTGGAGACCACCTCAAAAGAAAGATCGGTAACTGCGGAGACGATACGGCGGATCTCGGCGGCCGTCCCCACCGGCACGGTGCTCTTGGTGACGATGATACGGAAGTCGTCCATCACCCTGCCGATGTCCTCGGCCGCCTTGTAGACGTAACGCATGTCCGGAGCGCCGTCTTCTCCTTGCGGCGTCCCGACCGCCAGGAAGCATACCGTTGACTTCCTTACGGCGTCGGCGAGGTCTGTCGTGAAGACCAACCGTCCCTCGTCGGCGTTGCGCTTGATCAGCTCTTCTAAGCCGGGCTCATAGATGGGAACCTTGCCGTCGTTGAGTTGCTCGATTTTGTCGCGGTCGATATCGACGCACGTGACGTCGTTGCCACTTTCCGCAAAACAAGTCCCTGCGACCAGGCCCACGTACCCGGTACCGATAACACAGATATTCACGTCTCCTCCTCAAGAAACGGCTGTAAATTCGCGCGGATAACGAGCGACAGCCAACGCGGAACAGTATCAGCGGCAGTCCGGCGCGGCAACACGCGGGAGCGGCGGCCAGCCGGCCCCTGCTGCGCAGGCGGGTTGCCGCTACTCGGCGCGCCGCTCAAGGTCCTCGGCCAGCAGGTAAATCGGCTTGCCCTGACTCTCATGGTAGGTGCGCGCCAGCATTTCTCCCAGAAGACCCATCGTGACCAACTGCACGCCGGTCATCACCAGCAGCAAGGCGAGCAGGACGATGGGGCGGTTGCCGATCTCGATACCGAGGAAGATCCGTTCGAAGCCCAGGACCGCCAGCAAGGCCCCGCCGATGCCGCCCAGGACCAGTCCAAGCACGCCGAAGACGTGGATCGGCCGCGTCGAGAAGGAGGACAGGAACTTCACTGTCGCCAGGTCGAGAAGCACCCTGGCCACGCGCGATATCCCGTACTTGGAGGTGCCGCTCACGCGCGGGCGGTGGTTGACCACGATCTCGCAGATACTCGCGCCGAGGTCGCCGGCGATGGCCGGGATGAAGCGGTGCATCTCTCCATAGAGCCGCATGCCGTGGGCGATTTCACGCCGGTAGGCCTTGAGCATGCAGCCGTAGTCGTGCACCCGCACATTGGTGGTACGGCGGATCAGGTAGTTGGCCACAATCGACGGCAGGCGGCGCAACAGCAGATCGTCCTTGCGCTCCTTGCGCCAGCCGGTGACGACGTCGAAGCCCTCATCGAGCTTGTCGAGCAGGCGCGGGATATCGTGTGGATCGTTCTGCCGGTCGGAATCCAGGGTGACCACCACCTCGCCTGTGGCGTGATCGAGCCCCGCCGACACGGCGGCCGTCTGGCCGAAGTTCCTGCGAAGCAGCAGAACGCGTACATGGGAGTCTCGGTCGTGGATGGCGCGCAGCTTGTCCTTGGAGCCATCGGTCGAGCCATCGTCCACGTAGATGATCTCGTAGCTCCGCCCCAGCTCTTCCAAGACCTCATTCAACTCTTCATGAAGAGGGTCTAAGTTCCCCGATTCATTATAGACTGGCAGGACGACCGATATATCCAATGGCTCGATCCTCAGCTGTGGAAGTCAGTCAGCGACATGAACTGGCCGAAGCGCTCTTCGATCTCCTCGCGGGTGAGCGCCTTGAGCCGATTCAACCCGAAATGCTCCACCGTAAAAGAGGCTACCACGCTGCCGTAGACGATGGCCCGCCTGAGCGAGCGGCTGTCCACGGTGCCCGTCTCAGCCAGGCTGCCAAAGACGCCGCCGGCGAAGCTGTCGCCGGCGCCCGTGGGATCGACAACATCCTCGAGCGGAAAGGCAGGTACGGCGAATATCTCGCCGGAAGAGAAGTACAGGGCGCCGTATTCTCCGCGCTTGACGATGAGGTGGCGAGGGCCCATGTCGAGGATCTTGCGGGCGGCGCGCACGATGTTGCTCTCGCCTGAAAGCTGGAAGACTTCCGAATCATTGATGCTGAGCAGATCGACTCTGGATATGAGCCGGCGCAGCTCATCCGGGCTCTGCTCGATCCAGTAGTTCATGGTATCGGCGCCGACACACTTCGGCTTCTCGAGCTGCGAGAGCACGTTGGACTGCAGCGCGGGCTGGATGTTGCCGAGAAAGACCAGCTCGCTCGAGCGATACGATTCGGGCAACTCGGGCGCAAAGTGCTCGAAGACGTTTAGCTGTGTATCGAGAGTGTCGCGCACGTTCATGTTCTCGTGGTAGCGGCCGCTCCAGCGAAAGGTGCGCCCTTCGGCCTCCACCAACCCTTCCAGGTTTATACCGCACTGGGAAAGGAACCGTCGCTCTTCGTCCGGGAAATCGGTACCCACGATGCCGACCAGGTTGACCGGTGCAAAGAAGCTGGCCGCCACCGAAAAATAGGTGCTTGCGCCCCCGAGTACGTCGTCGGCCCTTCCGTCGGGCGTCTCGATGGTATCGAAGGCAACCGACCCTACAACGCAAACCGAATCACTCATGTTTCCTCACTCCTGCCTCTCCCTTGCCGCAAGCACCCTGGCCAGAATCACCGCGAGCTCCTCGCGGCGCACCTCCGGTATCAGCGCCGGGTCCGTTATTACCGCATCGGTGAGCGCCGAGCGACACCGGCACGCTCGTCCCGGATCAACGCGCCTGGCGGTCAGCTTCACCGTCGTCTTGGCCAACTCTGCATTGGCCGAGAGGACCGCAAGCACCTCGGCGATGTCCACTGCCGCGCTGGCATCTCGCCAGCAGTCGTAGTCCGTGGCCAGGGCCAACGTGGCAAAGCAAAGCTCGGCTTCGCGCGCCAGCTTGGCTTCTTGCAGGTTGGTCATGCCGATGATCTCTCCGCCCCAGCTACGATACATGTGCGACTCGGCGCGCGTAGAGAACTGCGGGCCTTCCATGCAGACGTAGGTGCCGCCCGCATGCACCGTCGCGCCCAACTCGCGCGCAGTTTCTACCAGCAAGTGCGAAAGCTCGCGGCAGAAAGGGTCCGCAAAACCCACGTGGGCCACCACTCCGCCGCCGAAGAAGGTGGATATGCGCCCGCGCGTGCGGTCGATGAACTGATCCGGGACCACCACATGGCCCGGCTCGATGTCCTCCCGCAGGCTCCCGACGGCCGAGACCGCGACGACGGCGTCGGCCCCGAGCTGCTTGAATCCATGGATGTTGGCCCTGAAGTTGAGCTCGGACGGAAGAATACTGTGGCCGACCCCATGGCGCGGCAGAAACGCCACCGGCCGCCCCTCGATGGAACCCACCACGTAAGCATCCGATGGATCCCCGAACGGCGTCTCCAGCTTGACCGTCCGGGCGTCTTCGAGCCCCTCCATCTTGTAGAGGCCGCTGCCGCCTATGACTCCAAGTAGTGCCGTCTCACTCATCGTAACCCTCTCCCACCGTTGAGCCGCTTTCTCATACAGCGTATCGCCCTCGGCTGGAAGTGATGGGGCGTGCTCGGCCGACGGCCTTCCCCGGGCTACTCCGTCCCCCAGCAGCCCATCGAAGAACCCCGGACCGAGCCAGGCGCCGAGCTTTCGGACTGAGTTTTCGGGCTGTTGCCTTTCTTGTTGCCGTTTCTTGACTGCAGACTCTTAAATGGCGTAACATCCTGGTAACGAGCCACCTGCACCCACGCCTCCGGCTCTCTTTGATAAAAAACGCTGCGGCATTAGTGCCGCCGAAGCTCCGTGTGGGGACAGTGGTCGAGTAACGTCGGGCGCAGCTCGAAGCGTGCCGGCCCGTGCGTTGATGAACGACTCTGGGGAGGGTTCTACATGAGTAAGGCAACTCTGGTTCTCTGCGGCGTGCAACAGCAGACTCTACGTAGTCGTAGTGGGGACTACGGCTGTCTCGCACTGGCGGGACCGGGCATGCGCTCATCCAGGTATCGAATCATCGCGGCTCTCGGCCTGGCGTCGAGTCTCGTTTGGAGTCAGCCGGCATCGGGCGAGGTCACCTTGGTCAACCCCGCCGGAATTGCCGTGGAGGCCTCGGGCAGCTTGGTCATGGCCGACCGCAGCCGCAACGATGGGGAAGATGCGATCATACGATGGGACCCGGGAACGGGAGATTGCACCGTCGTATCCAATGGGACGACCGGCACCGGAACCACCCTCCGCACCCCTCAAGGAATCGCGGTCGAAGCTGACGGGAACATACTCGTGGCAGACGCCGCCCATAAGAGCATATTTCGTGTGAATCCGGTGACAGGCGACCGCACGATTCTCACCTCGAGCAGCTCCAGTAGCTTTAATGCTCCGACCGGGATCATCATCGAAGCTTCAGGCGACCTGATCGTTTCGAACTACGGCACGTGGGGACTCATTCGCGTCGACTCCGCGACCGGCGCCCGTACCATTCTCTCCGACGTCAACACGGGCTCCGGTCCGGCGTTGGGCAATCCATGCCACATGGGGTTGGAGGCCTCCGGAACTATCGTCGTGGCCGACAGCGTTCGGCGAGCGGTGTTTCGTGTGGATCCGGTGACAGGTAATCGTTCCGTTGTCTCCGACAAGAACACGGGAACCGGTCCGGATATAGTTGACCCCTGGAGCGTCATAGTCGAGCCCTCAGGAGACCTCGTCGTTGCCGACTTCAGAGTTGGCATCTACCGAATCGATGGCAATTCGCTCAGATTGAGGCCCGGTTGATGTCGTTAGCAACCTGTGCTTCGTCCAGGCCAAGTTCGCGCCTTCGCAGGATGCGGTTAATCACCTCCACGT
>PIVZ01000275.1 GCA_003354045.1 bacterium | reverse complement strand
GCCGGCATAATGTGGTATAGGTTTATCCGTGGCACGACGCTTTCTCCAGACCCGTTTCGTGTGGCTCGGCCTGCTGGTTCAGCTCGCCTCGACTACGAGCTCAGCAGGGGCCCTGGTCCTGTGTGTGGAGAAGGATGGAAGCGTCGCCATTGAGACCCGCCTGACGCAGCTCGCCTGTTGTGGTGAACTGGCGAACGCGCGGGCTGAATCTCGCCGCGGGTCCATTTCCGTCGAAGACGATACGTGCGTAGACGCGCCGCTGAGCCTACCGGGAGCGCTCAGCAGGCCTACCTCGCACGTTCCCGATGACGTCTCCGACAGTCCCACGGCGTTCACGCCGTCTACCATCAGCCTCGCTTCCGCTGTGCGTGCGCGTCTACAGCCGCCCCCAAGGGCCTTCCAACCCGATCGCACGCGAGAGGCGCTTTCTACAGTCGTTCTTCTCGTCTGACACCATAGTCGTTCAAGCGCGCCGCGTCTCTTAGCGTCGCAAACATCTCGGCATCAGCGCCGGGGTTCGTCCATGCTTTGGAGGAATGACTATGAGTGTTTACTGGTTCACATACTTACATCGCAAGCGCACGCTACCGAATAAGACGCTAGCGGTGGTGCTCACAATCGCGTCGTGCAGCCCGGCCGCAGCCGGCTCCCATCTACCGAAGCTAGAACTATCCGCTAGCGCCTCGCCGGTCTCGCTCGCCAGCGCTGACACCGCTATCGGGGTGCCCTCGGACGCCGAGAGCGAGCTTACTCTTGGGGCGGCTCTTGCCGTCGCTCTGGAGAACAATCCAGAGCTGTTGGCTGCACGCCAGGAGCTCACCGTCGCACGTGGACACCTCGCCAAGGCGCGGTACTGGAATCCGTTCAACCCCTATGTTGGTGGCGGTGCAGGCCAGCGGCACTTCGATCAAGGCGGCACCGACGTCCAGCCTGAGGCAGAGTTGGGACTCGAGGTTGAGATTGCCGGCCAGCGCCGCAAGCGCATCGAGGAGGCAGAGCAAGCACTCAGCCGTGTCCAAGCCGAAGTCCATGACTTCGAGCGACTCCTCCGCGGGCGTATCAAGGAGGTGTTCTACAAGAGCTTATATACTCGGCGCCGTCTCGAGCTGTTCGAGAAAACCTCCGAACTGAATAGCCGGTTGCGCAACGCTACGTCCCTGCGGTTTCGGAGCGGAAAAGTTGCGAAGCTCGATGAGAATTTGGCCGTGATCCGCGACGGCCGATCGCGACGAGACGTCTACCAAGCTGACCGCGACTACAAGCAGGTATTGCTTGAACTGGAACGCCTGCTGGGCCGCGAACCAGCGGCGAGAATTGCGCCACGAGGTAGCCTCGAGGCCAAGCCCGCCACGTTCGACCCAGCAGTACTGGTCGCCACCGCGCTCGAGATTCGCCCGGACTTGGTCGCCCACCATGCAGAGATCCGGCGCGTGGAAGCCGAGCAGGAGCTGACTCGTCGCTCACGCGTACCGAACTTGACGCTTGGTGCCTTCTACGAGGAGGAAGTGGAGGCGGGAGGCGCGAGAGACCGAATCATCGGCGGCAGAGTCAGCTTCCCGCTGCCGGTATTCGACCGGAAACAGGCCGACCTAGGCGCGTTGAGCGGCCGTCACGCCCAGGCCGAATACAACCGCCGGGCCGTCCTGTTGGCGATCCGCACCGAAGTTGCCGAGGCGTATCGCGCCCATGACGCCGCCGCTAACGCGCTGTCGCTGTACGAGACCGAGGCACTTGCGCGAATCGATGAGACCTTTCGCTTTCTCGAAACCGCCTATCGTGAAGGCAAGATCAACCTCTTGGAACTCGTGGTCGTACAAAACGACCTCGTAGAAGCCGAATTCTCCTACCTGGAGACCCTGTGGGACTACTGGCGAGCTTCTATTGCGCTCGATCGCGCTGTAGGGCGATCACTGTCGCGACCGCAGTCGATACCCGCGACGAGTTAGATAACGCACGGAGAGAACAGACATGAGATTACAAACAGTGTTAATCGTGACTCTCGGTATAGCCCTGGGGATAAGCCCACTCTTTGCTTCCGCGGCATTCGCACAGGCGAAACCTGCCGAGAGCGCCGAGTCATCGGCCAACGCCGCCCTCGATGCGAATCGCCTCTATTGCAGCGAGCACGAGGCATACGAGGACGAATGCTTCATCTGCCACCCGGAGCTACGCGAAAACGGGCGCTTGTGGTGCAACGAGCACGAGCGCTACGAAGACAACTGCTTCATCTGCCACCCGGAGCTCCGCGATGACTCCCGACCATTTTGCGAGAAGCATGGCCTCTACGAGGACGAGTGCTTCATCTGTCACCCGGAGCTGAAGGACAAGCCTTCCTCGAGTGATGAGGGCCCTGATGCGCGAAGCGCAACCGGGGCCGAACATGGCACAAAACGGCTTATGTGCGATGAGCACGGAGTGCACGAAGACGAATGCGGCATCTGTCATCCGGAGTTAGCCGCTACGATCACCGCGGGGCGCGGCCTCAAGGTCCGCTTCCGCTCGGCTGACGCGGCCGCCAAGGCCGGTATTGAGACCGCGAGACCAGAATCCGGAGCGCTCGACTCCAGTATTGAGAGTTACGCCGAAATTGTCTTCGACCAGAACAAGCTAGCGCACGTGGCCGTGCCAGTGGGCGGCATCGTCCGAGACGTCAAGGCCGACCTTGGTGACAAGGTCGAAGCGAGGGACCTTCTCGCGACGGTCTCCTCTGCGACGATCGCTGAGGCCGTTTCCAAAATCATCCTCGCCAGGCAGACGCTTGAACGCGAGCAGCGCCTATATGCCGAGCGAATAAGCGCCGAACGTGAGGTTCAGGAAGCGCAAGCTATCTACCAGGCTACGTACCAACAACTTCGGACGCTCGGCTTTGTCGACGAGCAAATCGCTGATCTCCACGATAAGCCTATCGATCCCGCTGTGTTAGAGCTTCGTGCGCCGTTCGAGGGCGAGATTATCGAGCGCAACGCCGTCCAGGGTTCACTGGTCGGCGAGGGCGACACGCTCTTCGTCCTGGCAGACCGCTCGGTCATGTGGGCGATGCTGAGCATTCCAGAGGCGAAGCTGCCGCATATTCGCTTGGGGCAGCTCGTTGAACTCAGCGTAGAGCCGTCAGTCGATCAGCGGTTTGTTGGGAGGCTAACCTGGCTTGCCGCTCAAGTTGACGACCGTACGCGCATGGCGCGGGCTCGTGTTGAGGTTCTGAACCCGGACGGTCTCCTGCGTGCGAATATGTTCGCGCGTGCTCGCATTCTCACACACCGCTCAGAGGAGGCAATGCTAGTACCATCCGCTGCTCTGCAAGAAGTAGAAGGCAGACAGTTTGTATTCGTGAAACTCGAAGAGGACCTGTTCGAAGCGCGTCCAGTCCGAGTTGAGGCCAGAGCCGGCGGGCGCGTCGCTGTTGTCGGAGATCTGGGGCCCGACAGCGAAATAGTCGTCTCACGCAGCTACTTGATCAAGTCGCAGTTACAGATCTCCCGGCTGGGTGCTGGTTGTGTAGAGTAAACGATGCTTAACCGAATCATAGAGATATCCCTGCGCAACCGCCTGATCGTCTGCCTATCCGCGGCGATGCTGATCGTGGCCGGTGTCCACGCCGTAGGCGAGCTCGCAATAGATGCGTTTCCAGACACCACTCCCGTACAGGTACAGATAAACACGGTCGCTCCTTCACTAAACCCCCTCGAGGTGGAGCAACAGATAACGCTGCCGGTCGAGCTAGAGATAGGCGGGCTTCCCGGCCTCGTAAACGTGCGCTCTGTCTCCAAGTTCGGTTTGTCGCAAGTAGTCGCCACCTTCGACGATGACATTCCCATCTATACCGCGCGACAGCTTCTGAGTGAGCGCCTCCAGACCGTCGACTTGCCCGAGGGACCGGAGCGCCCGGAGCTTGGTCCCATCTCAACGGGCCTGGGCGAGGTCTTCCACTACACGATGAGTTCGGAGGATCCCGAGCGTACGTTGACCGAGCTCCGCGAGCTTCACGACTGGGTCGTGAAGCCCGAACTACGCAAGGTCCCTGGCGTGGCTGAGGTGAATTCCTGGGGCGGATTCAAGAAGCAGTACCACGTGGTCGTCGATACGGAGCGCCTAATCAAGTTCAGGCTTACCTTCGAAGATCTCTTCGAGGCGTTGGAGGCGAATAACAAGAGCGTCGGTGGCGGAGAAGTAGTCACTGCCGGCGAGTCGTTGCTCGTGCACGGCCTTGGGCTCACGACTGACGTAGATGAGATTGGCAACATCGTAGTCTCCTCTTACGACGGTGCGCCGGTATACGTGCGCAACGTGGCACGCGTCGAGATCGGTCACGAAATTCGCCGCGGCGCAGTGACGGCTCGAGGCAAGGGGGAAGTGGTCCTCGGCCTCGGGTTCATGCTGATGGGCGAGAATAGCCACGTCGTGACCCGCGCCCTCAAAGCTCAACTCGAGGAGACCGAAAAGGCATTGCCTGACGATGTGAATCTCGATGTCGTCTACGATCGCACGCGCCTCGTCGATGAGGTGATAGACACCGTGAGGCACAACCTCACGGCGGGCGCGTTGCTTGTGGTGAGCGTCCTCTTCGCCTTTCTCGGCAATCTGCGCGCCGGGCTCATCGTCGCCGCGGCGATTCCACTCTCTATGGTCTTCGCGGCTGAGTTCATGATTCAAGCCGGGGTGGCGGCGAGCCTACTGAGTCTGGGCGCGATTGATTTCGGTCTGATCGTAGATAGCTCCGTGATCATGATCGAAAACTGCGTTCGACGCGCGGCCCAGCGCGCTGACAAGCCGTGGCTCGACACCATACGTGACGCCGCGATCGAGGTCCGCAAGCCGACGATGTTCGGCGAGCTCATCATCATGATCGTCTTCCTGCCCATCCTCACGCTTGAAGGGGTGGAGGGGAAGTTGTTTCGCCCTATGGCTCTGACGATGATCTTTGCCTTGCTGGGCTCGCTCGTGCTGTCGCTGACACTGATGCCCGTTCTCGCGAGCCTGATACTGCCCCGGCGCATCAGGGAGCGAGAGCCGTGGCTCGTGCGGGCGGCACGACGGCTGTACACACCGGTGCTGGAGTTCGCGTTGCGCTTCCGCACACTGACGGTCTCTTTCGCACTCGCGCTGGTAGTCTTCACGGGAATCGCCGCGACAAACCTGGGCTCGGAGTTTCTACCGAAGCTTCAGGAAGGGGCACTGGTCATCAACACGATTCGCCACGCCGGCATATCGATCGGCGAATCGACCGCTTACAACTCCCGTATGGAGCAGCTGATCCTCGAGGCGTTTCCCGATGAGATCGAGGAGGTTTGGAGCCGCATCGGCACGGCTGAAGTGGCTACCGACCCCATGGGGCTCGAACTTACAGACATCTTTCTGAGTCTGAGACCACGGGCAGAGTGGAAAAGCGCCAGGACGCAGGCCGATCTCGCGGAACAACTGAACACGCTCCTACAAGATCTGCCGGGCCAGAATCTTGCGTTCACGCAGCCAATCGAGATGAGAATGAACGAGATGACTGCCGGCATCCGGTCCGATCTCGGAATCAAGATCTACGGTGACGATTTTGAGAGGCTGACGACGATCTCTGACGACATTCAACGGGTGTTGATTACTGTACCCGGTGCCACAGATGTCTCGGGCGAGCAGATCACGGGTTTGCCCATGCTCACCATTGACGTCGACTCACAAGCCCTCGCGCGTGTCGGTATCCAAACACGAAGCGTGCTTAATATCGTTGAAGCCATAGGCGGCAAGGCTATTGGCGAGATTCGCGAAGGACAGCGGCGTTTCCCGCTCGTCGTGCGCTTGCCGGAGCGCCAGCGCATCGACCCGGAGGCCGTCGCCAATACACTCATCCCCACCGCAACGGGAGCAGTCTTACCGCTCGAGAGGGTGGCCCGCGTGGCCAGGACTGAAGGGCCGTCAACGATCAACCGTGAATGGGGGCGTCGACGGATTACAGTGCAAGCGAACGTGCGAGGCCGCGATGTAGGTGGCTTCGTAGATGAGGCACAGCAGCGCATCGCTAGCGAAGTCAACATGCCCGAAGGCTACACCATTGACTGGGGTGGCCAGTTCGAGAACCTAGAGCGTGCGAACCGCCGGCTCGCTTTCATGGTGCCACTTACGCTCTTCCTCATTCTGGTCCTCCTGTACGTGAGCCTGGGCAGCGTGCGCGATGTGCTCATCGTCGCCAGTGGTATTCCACTCGGAGCTGTCGGCGGCGTAGCCGCACTGACCCTACGCGGACTACCGTTTACGGTCAGTGCGGCCATCGGGTTCATCGCCCTGAGCGGGGTTGCTATCCTCAACGGGCTCGTCCTGGTTACTTTTATCAAGCAGCGACTGGAAGCTGGCACGCCGCAGGATCAAGCAATCCGCGAAGGCTGCCAAGCTCGCTTACGGCCTGTGCTGATGACTGCACTCGTTGCTGCCGTTGGATTCATACCGTTGGCCAAGAATACGGGGGT
>PIVZ01000274.1 GCA_003354045.1 bacterium | reverse complement strand
AGGAGTTTATCGATGAGCGGTCAGAAGAGCTCTCCAGCACCACGCCTCTACGTCGTCGAGGATCTGTCCAAGCCAAGACATCCGCTTGCAGGCACCACCATGAGCGGCGCCGAGATGGTCGTCCAGGTAATGGCCGACGAGGGAGTAGATACCCTCTTCGGCTACAGCGGCGGGGCGATCCTGCCCACCTACGATGCGGTTTTCCGCCACAACGAGGCGAACCCCGATCAAAAGATAAGCCTCATCGTCCCGGCCAACGAGCAAGGCGCCGGCTTCATGGCGGCCGGCTATGCTCGCTCCACCGGCCGCGTGGGCACCTTCATAGTCACCTCCGGGCCCGGCGCTACCAACACGGTTACGCCAATTCGCGACTGCCAGGCCGACTCGGTGCCGGTGGTGCTCGTGTGCGGGCAGGTGCCGCGCGCGGCAATGGGGACCGACGCCTTCCAGGAGGCTCCGATCTTCAACATCATGTCGTCGTGCGCGAAGCACGTGTTCCTGCTCACTGACTTGACAAAGATAGAGGAGACGATGCGCAGCGCCTTCGACATCGCGCGCAGCGGCCGCCCCGGCCCTGTCGTCGTGGATATTCCGAAGGACGTCCAGCTTCACGAGGATCAATTCAAAGGCGAAGGCCTGCTGCGCCTACGCGGCTACGACGAACGGCTCGAGGAGCTCGAGGCAGTCTCGCTCGCGCCTGAGCACGCCGCCGATTTCTACGAGATGCTGGCAGGCTCCCGGAGGCCGCTCGTATACGCCGGCGGCGGTGTGGCCAACGCGAACGCGAGCGCAGAGATGGACGCCTTCTGCAAACGCTTCGGCATCCCGGTGGTCACCACGTTGATGGGACGCGGCGCGATCGACACGCAAGATGAGCTATCGCTGGGCATGCTCGGCATGCACGGGACTGCCCATGCCAACTATGCCGTCGAGGATTGCGACTTGCTCATCGCCGTGGGTGCACGCTTTGACGACAGGGTCGCCGGCAAGGTGGAAGAGTTCGCACCAAACGCACGGATGGCCCACCTCGACATAGACGCCTCGGAGATCGAGAAAGTGAAGGCCGTCGAGTGGTCCTACGTCGCCGACGCGAAACGCGGCCTGGCCGAGTTGCTGGCGGCCGGCAAGAATTTCAAGAAAGATTTCGGGCAGTGGCGTCAACACGTGGCGGAACTGAAGAAGCAGCACCCTCTCGACTACGACCGCAAGTGTCCCCACATCCGTGTGGAGCACGCCCTGGAGACCCTCAACCGCTTGACCAAAGGCGAGGCCATCGTCACCACCGGCGTCGGCCAGCACCAGATGTGGGCCGCCCAATACATGGATGTAGCCAACCCGCGAAACTGGCTCACCTCGGGCAGTATGGGCACCATGGGATTCGGCCTGCCCGCTGCCATCGGCGCCCAGCTGGCAAACCCTGACGCGCTGGTGATCGACATAGACGGCGACGGCAGTATCCGCATGAACCTCGGCGAGTTGGAGACACTTACGACCTACGGCATACCGGTCAAGGTGTTGCTGTTGAACAACCGCGGTGACGGCATGGTGCGCCAGTGGCAAGACCTGTTCTATGCCAATCGCTACTCCGGCACCGACAAGACCTTACACCAAAAGGACTTCGTCAAGGCGGGCGAAGCCGACGGGTTCGGCTTCGCCCGCCGCATAACCAAACCCGAGGAGGTCGAGAGCGCAGTCGAGGCGTTCGTCAACTTCGAAGGCCCGGCCCTGCTCGAGGTGCACACAGACCGCGACGCGCATATCTATCCGATGGTCGGACCGGGTCTCGGCTACAAGGATATGGTGACGGGCAAGCACATCCGTTCCCGGGACGACAAATCCGGTGGCAAGGACGAGGAGACCTCCGGAGGCGGCTACTTCTGAGGTAACGCGCAGAGGCTCGCCCATGAGGCCTGCCTCTGCGCGTTGCGGCGCACCGTGCGAGGCTTTTTGTCCCCATGATCGATCTGCACTACTGGCCTACTCCGAACGGCTGGAAGATAACCATAATGCTCGAGGAGTGCGGCCTCGACTACGAGGTCGTTCCCGTGAACATCGGCCGCGGCGAGCAGTTCACGCCGGAGTTCCTCTCCATCAGCCCCAACAACCGCATGCCTGCCATCGTCGACCATGAACCCATCGGCGGCGGCGAGCCGCTTTCGATCTTCGAGTCCGGGGCCATCCTCACCTACCTCGCCGAGAAGACCGGGCGCTTCATGCCCTCTGACCTCCGCGGCCGCTGTGAGGTCATGCAGTGGCTCATGTGGCAGGTCGGAGGACTGGGGCCGATGGCAGGCCAGGCCAACCACTTCCGGGTGTATGCAAGCGAGCCCACGAGCTATGCGATCGACCGCTATACCGACGAGGTCAATCGCCTCTACGGCGTGATGGACAAACGTCTGGCCGACCGAGACTTCCTCGCCGGCGACTACTCGATCGCCGATATGGCCGCCTGGCCGTGGGTGGTCCCGTGGAAACGCCAGGGCCAGAGGCTCGACGATTTCGCCAACCTGCGACGCTGGTTCGATACCATCCGCGCCCGGCCTGCCGCACAGCGCGGCTATGCCATCGGTGAGGAACTGCGCAGGGCGCTGGCCGACGGCCCGGACGAGGAAGCCCGCAAGGTACTGTTCGGGCAGCGTGCGCGCACCTGAGGCCAGGTTGCAGGTGGGCGCAATTCCGCAGAAGAAGGCGTCCTCCGAGCCAGAGATCTCGGCGCACCGGGAGCGAACCCCATGTCGGCGCTAAGGACGACTGCACACCAGGCGGAGTCGAACTACATCTTCCAAGGACGAGAGGTGACTTTTCCGGTCGTCGTCCGGGACGCGGCGTCCGCATCGGCCACCTACCTGGTCCCCACCGATCGCGCCGGCCAGTTGCTGCCCGGAGAGGAATTCGAGCTGGTCGAGCTGCTTCCCGGCCGCGCTCTCTTCAGCATCGCCTGCATCGATTATCGCGACAATGATCTCGGCGATTACAACGAGGTGTCGTTGGCTCTCTTCGTGCGCGAGAAGGGCCGGCCGACCCGCGTTCCTTATCTGGGGACGCTCTTCAATTTGCTGCGCAACAGGGTGTCCACTTACATAACGTGGCTACCGGTAGACCAATCGTTCACCCGTGACGCCGGCGCCGGCATCTGGGGATTTCCCAAGACAGTCGAGCAGATCGACTTCGAGATTGGCGACGCGACGGCCGTGTGTTCGCTGTCGAGTGGTGGCCAACACGTACTGACGATGTCGATGCCGCGGGCGGGAAAGCGCAACCTCCCGGAGGCAGAGATGACGACTTACTCGCACATCGACGGCATAGCGCACAAGACGCGCTTCGTCTCGCGCGCCAGCGGCGTCTCCATCGCCCTGGGAAGCGGCAAGCTCGAGCTCGGAGACCATCCGGCCGCCGATCAACTGAGAACCCTCGGGTTACCCAAGAAACCGCTGATCGGCGTGTGGATGGAACACATGCACGCTACCTTCGACCGTCCGGAAGAACTCTGAGCACTCCAGCGCCAAGGACCGACGGCAAAGCCGTCATCGAGATACACGGCGTGCGCAAGTGCTTCGGCGAGCGGACGGCAGTGGCCGGTATCGACCTCGTCGTCCCGCGCGGCAGGTGCTTCGGGCTGCTCGGCCCCAATGGCGCCGGCAAGACCACGACACTGAGGATGATATATGGCGCCACGGTGCCCAGCGGTGGCTGGCTCGAGGTGTTCGGCATGGACATCCGAAAGCACCGGCGCCACGTGCGCGCGCGCCTCGGAGTCACTCTTCAGGACAACGTCCTCATCGAGGCGCTCTCGGCAGTGGACAACCTCCGCGTCTTCGGCCGCTACCACCTGATCCGTGAACCCGACCTCTCGGAGCGCGTAGAGGAGCTCATAGGCTTCCTCCAGCTCGGCTCTCATAGGGACGTCGCGGTAGGCAATCTCTCCGGAGGCTTCCAGAGGCGGCTGGCCATAGCGCTCTCGCTCATGAACAGGCCGGAGCTCCTCATTCTCGACGAGCCCACCACGGGGCTCGACCCGGCCGTCCGTCTCGCCCTGTGGTCGAAGATCAGGGAGCTGCGTGCCGGCGGTACGACCGTGCTCATAACCACCCATTACATGGACGAGGCCGAGCGCCTGTGCGACGAGGTCGCCATCCTTTCAGAGGGAAGGATGATAGCGCAGGGGGCTCCCTCCGAGCTGATTGAAACGACGCTTGCCCGCGAAACTGTCGAGTTCGATTGCTCCACGGAAGAAGAGGCGCAGTTGCTGGAAGGCTTCACGCTGGCGGCCTACAGGCTGCGTGCCGGCGGACGTCTCATCTTGCATCTCGAAGACGCCGGCGCGCTCGTCGCGCACATCCGCAACCGCGACCGCGGCCATCATCGCCTGTGCGTGGTGCGCCCGACGAATCTCGAGGACGTGTTCCTCAGACTTACCGGCGCGAGCCTCGAGGGAGACCTGTGAGCCTGTCACCGCGACACACGCTGGCGGTATGGCGACGCAACGCCGCGATGTACCAGCGCACGTGGAAGTGGAACCTCTTGCCCAACTTCTTCGAGCCGGTTTTCTACCTGACAGCCGTGGGCATTGGCGTGGGAGCCTACATTCAAGAAATGGGCGGCATGACCTACGTTCAGTTTCTCGCGCCGGGGTTGGTGTGCGTGGCGGCTATGAACGGCTCCAGCTATGAGGTCACCTACAACGTCTACGTCAGGCTCACCTACGAGCGCGCTTACGACGCGATGCTCACCACCCCCATCGAGCCCGACGACGTGCTGGCCGGTGAGGTGCTGTGGGCGGTGACGCGTTCGGCGATATACGGAGGGAGCTTCTACGTAATTGTGGTTCTGTTCGGGCTGGCGCCGTTGCCGTCATCGTTGCTCGCCTTCCTCGTGGTACCGTTGGTGGGTCTGCTGTTCGCGTCGCTCGGCATTGCCTTTTCCCTGCGTGTGGAGACGATCGACCTCTTCAGCTTCTACTTCACTCTCTTCCTGACGCCGCTCTTCCTGTTCTCCGACGTGTTCTTCCCGCTTGGCGAAAGGCTCTCGGGCGTGTGGCTGTGGGTGGCAGAACTCCTTCCGCTGCTGCATCCGGTGCGCTTGGCGCGCGCCGCCTTCGCCGGGCAGGCCTCGCCGGGCTTGGTCCTCTGGGACGTCGGATACTGTTTGGCCACCACAGCCGTACTGCTGCTCTGGTCGCGCCGAGCGGTCAGGCGCCGGCTGACCAGCTAGCCGGCTTGATGCGAAGCCCGAGAGGCCGGTCGGCCGCCGGGCTAACCCGGGCTACGAGGGCGCCAGGCCGATCTCGTCATACATGTGATCGCGATCCGGGTGCTTGGCCGCAGGCAGTATCCACGGGATGGAGATAGCGAGCACGAGCGCCCCCGCCCCACCGATCAGAGCCGGCGTGGCGGCGCCAACGTGATCGATCAGCCATCCCGAGCCCACGTTCGAGAGAATACCGCCGAGGCTTATGCCGACCATTGCGAGCATGCCCTGCGCCGTCGAACGAAGGCGCGGTGGCACCACAGCATCGACGTAGAGAGGCGAGCCGATGATCAGACCTACCACCGTCACACCATGCAAGACCTGCACCCAGTAGATCAAAGGCAGGCTCGAGGAGAGCCCACAGACCAGCCAGCGGATGGCTCCGGCGGCCACTCCGATGGCGATAAGACCGCGGGCCCCGAGCCGGTCGAGGCCGGCTCCAGAGAGTGCGACCAGCGGAATCTCCAGCAGCAGCATGAAGATCCACATGCGGCTCACCATATCGAGCCCGCCACCGAGCGAGCTCACGTAGATCGGAAACATCGTTATCGGGCCTTGCAGGCACAGGTAGGCCACGAACACGAAAGCGAGCAGCCGGACGAAGGGCCGGTGCCGGATGAGCAACCGCCAGTCCCCGCGTGAGGCGCGCACCGAGACCGCCCCTTCTCGGGGCAGGGCGAGCGCAATCAAGCCGGCAACGGCGAGGCATGCGGCGGCCGCCAGAAACATCACTTCGAGCGCCGGCTCCGAGGGCCCTCCCGGGACGGCCGCCACCCCGCGAAGCTCCTGCACTCGGTCGAGAAGGTGGGGGAAGCCGACCACGGTGATGAGAAAGCCGACGGTGCCCCACATCCGTACCAGTCCGAAGGCATGCGAGCTCAGATGCTTCACGAGAGCCAGACTCGCCGACACCGAGGCCGGCAGCAGCGCGGTCGCGAACAGCGCAAGCGTGGCTGTCCCCAGGGCGACCGAGTAGAAGCCGGTCATCTGATATAGACCGACGTGGCCGGCGGCCGCACCAAAGCACAACAGGGTCAGTACTCGAGTGCGCGAGCCAGTACGGTCGGCGACCTGCCCCCAGAATGGCTGCGACCCCATCCCGACCAACGGCAGCACGGCCAGCACCAGGCCGACCTGGGCACCGGAGAATCCGGCGTTCTCGCGCAGGTAGAGGCTGAAAAAGGGAAAGAAGACACCGAGGGCGC
>PIVZ01000008.1 GCA_003354045.1 bacterium | reverse complement strand
TTTCGCTATCCACACGGCGCCCCTGGCGCAGCTCGGCGATCGCCCGCTCTACTTCCTCACCGCTCAGTCCGAACTCAGCCAGGATCCGCCCGGCCTCTCCCTTGTCGAGCATCAGCGCCACCAACAGGTGCTCGACACTGACGTAGTCGTCGCCGTGTACCTCCATCACGCGGCCGGCCTCGCGCAGCACGCGCGCGAAGCGGTTGCCGGCTCGTAGCTCCGCCTCAGCGCTTCCGCGCGGCAAAGCATCGAGAGCCGTCTCGACCTTGGCCAGCAGTGCCGAGGGCTCGCGTCCGAGACGGCGGAGTATGGTGGCGACCAGCCCGTCGCTCTGGGCGACGAGCGCATGAAGCAGGTGCTCGGGCTCGAGCGTGGTGTTGTTCCTGTCGAGCGCCTGGCCTTGGGCCTCCGTTATCGCCGCCCGGCTTTTCTCGGTGAGGTTGTTGTCCATTGTGGTTGCCTCGAAAGAAAAGAGTAATCATCGTCGGCCGGCCCGCAAGGGCCCCCGCGGAGCGCCGGCAAGGCGCCTCGACGGCGTCGGCTGAGCCCCGGCGGCACATATTCGAGGCGCCACAGAGGAGCGTGGAGTCGCACCGGCATGACTCCACTGGCGCTCTGCCCTAGAATGCGCGGCCGGAGGAGGCAGCGTGGATGGGTCGTTACCGATTGTCGCTGCCGCAGAGTAAATGGTGATCCACCTGGGCCGGGCCGAGAGTTGAAGCGCAACCTGTTACGAATGGCCCGCCTCGGCGGCGGCGGGTTGCTGATCATTTTTGGCGTGATATCGGGGTTCCTGCCGGTGCTGCAGGGCTGGATGTTCATCGTCGCCGGGCTCACGCTGATGGCGCCCGAGAGCCGCCATGCGAGAGAGGCGCTGGCCTGGGCGAAGGCGAAGATTCGCCGCGACGGGGAGCACGGCGACAGCGGCGCAGCAGACAACGGCGCAGCAGACGGCAGCGAAGCAGACGGCCGCCAAACCGACGAGGGCCAAACAGAGAGGGGAAACGGCAAATGACGGACGACAAGGACCGCTTTGGCGACAAGCTGAGAGAGAAGGGCAAGGGCGACGAAGAGGCCTACTTTGCTGCGCGCGAACGCGAGAAGCTTGAAGCCTTGCGCAAGACAGGAGAGGGGGAGGCGCCGCGCGGGCTGTGCCCCCGTTGCGGCGTCAAGCTCGAGGAGCAGGAGCTGCACGGAGTCTCGATTGACGTCTGCAAGGATTGCGGTGGAATTTGGCTGGACAAGGGCGAACTCGAGCAGCTCCAGGCGCGTGAAGAGGAAGGTTGGTTCACCACCTGGGTGCGCGACGTACTCGAAGGACCAGAGTGACGGGGGAATAGCAGAGCGATGTTTACGGGCATAGTGCAAGAGATGGGGACCGTCAGGGGCGTGGAGCCACTGGAGGAAGGGTCCCGTCTGATAATCGAGACGACTCTACCGGTTGACGAGCTGGGCATGGGCGGCAGCATTGCGCTCGACGGCGCATGTATGACGGTCGTGGTCATCGAAGAAGGGGCCTTCGCCGTAGACGTGTCGGCCGAGTCGTTGCGTTGCACCACACTCGGCGAGCGCGTCGCGGGAGACCGAATCAACCTGGAGCCGCCGTTGCGGGCCAACGATCTGCTGGGCGGGCACGTGGTCTCGGGCCATATCGACGGCACCGGCACCATCGCCGAGATAAAACCCGAGGGCGAGTCGTCGATCTTCACCTTCAGCGTTCCGCCGGAGCTCGCCGTGCTGACCGTCGAGAAGGGCTCGGTCGCCATCGACGGCATAAGCCTTACCTGCTTCAACTGCCGCGAAGACAGCCTCGATGTGGCCATCATCCCGCACACTCTCGAGGTGACCAAGCTCGGGACGTCCAAGCCCGGCACCCGCGTGAACATCGAAGCCGACATTCTCGGCAAGTACGTAGCCAAGCTCGTGGATGCCGCGCTGGCGGCACGGGCGGGCTCCTGACCCGGGCTGACCGCCGCACGCCCCGGCTTGCAGCCGGAACGCCCGCCGTTCGCGAGACGGCCGCGCTAGTCTTTTTTCTTCTCGCGGCCGGTGAGGAAGGGCATCATCACCGTGAGTGGATCGACCTGGGAGTCGAGCTGCTTGCCGAGGCCGCTCAGAAGCCCCATCACCCTGAGAACCAGCAGCAAGTCGGAGGAAGCCTTGACGATCGGGTTGGCCCGCAGCGCGCCGAAGAGCTGTTCCTGGATACGCTCTATCATCGCCAGGTCGGCGTAGGCCTGGTGCGCCTCGAGAGCCTGGCCGAGGAAAAGCTCGCCGAGGGTGATGAAGGTGTCGTCGTCGCCCGAGCGAGTCTCGAAACCGAGCTCGCGGAAGGCCGCTCCTATGCGAGCCGCGTCGCGCGCGATGATGGCCGCGGAGAGTTTTATCAATCCCCTGCGCAGCTCC
The DNA here is from genome assembly GCA_003354045.1 of bacterium. Taxonomy (GTDB): domain Bacteria; phylum Desulfobacterota; class Binatia; order UBA1149; family CAITLU01; genus PIVZ01. Next base: position 26,111 of record PIVZ01000008.1, on the reverse strand, counting down.
TCGGAGCACTCCATGGCCAGGCCCAGGTCGAGTATGACAAGCACCGGACCCGGGCGGACGAGAAGATTTCCGGGGTGGGGATCGCCATGCAAGAAGCCGTGCACCAGTACCTGCCGCAGATAGGTGGTGACCAGCAACTCGGCCACCCGATGCTTATCGATGCCGGCCGCGTCGAGCCCCTCGACGTCGCTTACTTTGATCCCCTCGATGTAGTCCATGGTGAGGATCGTGCGCGAGCTCAGCTCGGCGATCGGCGTGGGGAACATCACCGAATCGTCCTCGGCGAAGTTTTCGGCCAGGCGCCGAGCGTTGTTCGCCTCGTTTACGAAGTCGAGCTCTTCGGGGACGTACTTGCGCACCTCGTCGAGCAGGATGCGGAAGTCGAAGCTCCTTTCGATGAAGGCAAGCAGGTTGATGAAGAATGAGAAGTTGGCCATGTCGGTGGCGATGATGCGGTCGATCTGCGGGTACTGAACCTTGACGGCGACTTCGCGGCCGCCGAGCATGCGGCCGCGATGGACCTGGGCCAAAGAGGCGGCCGCTACCGGTACCTCCTCGATGTGCTCGAAGCACTCGCCGAGACTGCGGCCGAGCTGGCTCTCGATCCACGGCGCTATCGCCGAAAAGGGCCGCGGCGGCACGCGGTCCTGGAGCTCGGAGAGGATCTCGACGTAGGCGAGCGGCAGGATGTCCGCGCGCGCGCCGGCGAACTGACAGGCCTTGATGAGAAGCCCTTCATGGCGGACCGCGGTGTTGTAGATGAGGCGGGCCGAGCGGCGGTGATGAGCGTCGTAGTAGTCCGGGCGGCGGCTCGCGCCCGTCACCCATCCCGCTATCTGCAGGCCTTTGTAGCCGGCGTAGATGGCGACGACCATGCGGCCCACGGCCAGAAAGCGCCGCACCATCACCATCAGAGACAGCGGCCTGGCGGAGCTAGTCGTCATGCTTCCGTGCCGGCACAGTGGAAACTGCCGAGCACGCCGAGGCTCGCCCGCCGGTGCACAACTTGGCTCTGCCGCCGGGGTAGCAGAACACCTGGGCCGTCTTCTCGCGTTTGATCGCTACGGCCGGGCCGGTCGTGGGTGCAGCGGGCGGTGGTCTCAGGGCTCGCCACGGGAAGCGGCCTCGCGCTCGAGCTCCTCGATCCGTTCAGCGAGCTTGTGCGAGGCGGACGTGAGCCGCCACGCGTAGGTGAAAATCAATATCCATATGACCGCATAGGCGGCGCCGACGTAGGTCAGCGAGCTCATAGGCCACTCCCTCCCGGTTGAAATTGCCCGACCAGCAACTCGGTGCGTTCGGTGAGGCGCAGTACGCGCATACGCAACGCCCACAGCCACAGGAATACGAGCAGCACGGCGGCCATGCTGAGCAGCAGCGTTGTGACCATTCTGGGATCTTCCAGGCCGCCGTCGGGGTTGTTTATCACCTGCGGATGAATCGTCCGCCACAGCTTGGTCGCCAACATCACCAGCGGGATGTTGAGCGCCCCGACGATGGCTAGAACCCCAGCGTAGTTGGGCATCATGTCGTTGTCGCGCGCGAAGGTTCGCAGCATCAGATAGACCGCAAACAGGATCCACAAGATGAGGAATGTCGTGAGCCGTGCGTCCCAGGTCCACCACGTTCCCCACGCGGTCCTGGCCCAGATCGAGCCTGTCACCAGCACGATGGTGGCGAAGATCATTCCCACTCCCACGGCGGCGTGCGCGGCGTGGTCCCACTGTGGGTTGCGCGTCTTGAGGAACGCGATGCTGGCCACCCCGGCGCCGATGAAGGCGAGAAAGCAGGAGGTCGCCGAGGGCACGTGGTAGTAGAAGATCCGCTGGCTGAGCCCGAGCCCTTTGTCGGTCGGCACCCACGCGAAAATCGCCCACAGGCTGATCAGCACTACCAGGCCCGCCAGAGGGGGTGCGACCGTGAGCACCACATTTTCGACTTTTCGTATCATCAAGACCTCCGAGGTCGCGCCGGCATATCGCGTGGCAGCGGGGTTCGCGCACCCGCAGCCCTACTACAATCACCGCCAGGGCACCATCTCTGGCCTCCTGCCCTCTCGGGCGCCTCTCAGTCTACCGAGACGAACTCGAAGGCCAGCCAGCCGACCGTCACGAACAGCACGTCGAAGCCGATGAGCAGGCTTCCCCAGGCTCCCAGTGCGGCAAGCGACTCCCCGGCCATCACCAGCCCGGTGGCCTTTACCGAGGCTATCAGCAGCGGGACCTGAAGCGGCAGGACGATCAGTGGCAGCATCAGCTCGCGGGAGCGGGTTCCGAGGGCCGCCAGGGCGAACAACGTGCAGGTGGCCGCCAGCCCCAAGGTGCCGCCGAACATGATCGCCAGCAGGTTGAGGAGCTTGCCGGCCATGTCCACGTCGAAGAACAACGTGAAGGCCGCGAGCAGCACGGCTTCAAAGACGATCATGAGCAGCACATTGGTGATCAGCTTGGCCAGGTACAGCGAGCTTCGCTCTATCGGCGCCAGCAACAGCGCGGTCATGCATCCGTTCTCGCGCTCGATGAGGAAGGTCCTGCCGAGTCCGAGCATGGCCGAGAACACGATGGCCACCCACAACAACCCGGGGGCCAGCTCGTTTACGTTGTCGGGACCTATATCGATGGCGAAGTTGAAGACCAGCAGGATCAGCACGCCGAGGATCACCAGCGAGAAGATTGTCTCGCGCGTGCGCGCCTCGAGCATGATGTCCTTCCAGATGACGGCCAACATGTCAGGCGGCTCCCACCGTTTCGCTGTAGATCTCGTTCATCTCTGCCGCGCTCGGCAGCGTAGCGCCGGATTGCCAGGCCACCCGTCCGCGATGGAGCAAGACCGCGCGGTCTGCCGCCTGCAACCCTCGCTCGAAATCATGGGTTATCAGCAATGCGGCGACACCGCCGGATTGCAGGTCGGCCAGCATCGTTGCCAGCACGGCGGCGCCGGCGGGGTCGAGCCCGGTGAAGGGCTCGTCGAGAAGAAGCAGCCGCGGCTCGTGAAGGACCGCGCGCGCCAGCGAGAGCCGTTGCAGCATGCCGCGCGAGAAGGTCCGCACCGGGCGTTCGGTGCTGCCGCCGAGCGCGACCGCCTCGAGCAATTCGGCCGCGCGCTCGCGCCGCGGGATGTCGTAGAGGCGGGCGTAGTAGTTGAGGTTCTCGCTGGCGGTGAGGTCACCGTAGACGAAGCTGTCGTGCGCGACCATGCCGATCTTGCGGCGCAGGTCCGAGTCACCGGGCAGCTTGTGACCGAAGATGTGGACGGTGCCTTCGTTGGGGCGCGTCAGGCCGGCAAGGATTCGCAGCAGCGTGGTCTTGCCGGCGCCGTTCGAGCCGAAAAGCGCGACGGTCTCACCGCTGGTCATGTCGAAGTCCAGACCGCGCAGGACGCGAACGGCGCCGAAGCGCCGGTGCAGGCCGCGGGCAGTTATGGCCGGTGAGGTGTCCAGTTCGCGTTCTCCTGATCCGGGCTAAACACCCGATCCGTACTGGGGGGGACCATAGGCTGCCGGGTGTGTCGTGCTGCGGTATCGGGAGACCAGCCACGAGACGTAGAACAGATGGCTGGCCAGTGCCGCGGCCCACAAAAAGAGGTCGAGCCGCCCGAGCAGGGCCGCGACGAGGAGCCCGTAAGCGCTGCCGTCACGGTGGGCCAAGCGCGGGGTGAACGAGGCCGATGGCATTGGCGCCAGCTCGCCGCGCGAACGAGCCAGCCACACATCGCGAAGAACCTGTGAGTAGATGACGCCGGCGCCGATGAGCACGCCGACGATCGTTATCAGGGCGAGGCTGCCGGTGGCGACGTCGCTCGAGTCACGGGCAGCCAGCGCGCACACCGCCGCGACCAGGATTGCCACGTCGCCGACGAAATCGAGCTTCTCCCGCCCCACGGTATCGCGCAGCGTTGCCCGTGCCACGCCGAAGGCCGCGCCGTCGAGCATGCGCGCGGCCAGCAGCACGCAGGCGCCCGCGACCCCACTCCCGTAGCTGTTGCCGGTGAGCATCCAGGCGGCCAGCAGTCCTACCGCAATCTTGACAGTAGAAAGGTGCGCGGGCCGTATGAAGCTTCTGGCCAGCAGGCGGACGACGGGAACGACGACCACCCGCTTGATGCGACCCAGATCGAGTCCGCGCGAAGGTCCGAGCAGCGGGCCGAACATCTTGTCCTCGGCGTTCTCGGTGGAGAAATTGTCGCTCAAGCGATTCTGGTCGCGGGCATCGAGGCCGAAGACCGCGGCCGCGCGGCCGGCGGCCTTCTCGATGAGCATGCCGGCGGGCCGTGTCCCCAGCTGCCCGACCAGCTGTTTGAGCACCGAGGGCTCGATCTTGGCCATCGGTACCGAGACCATGCCGTGCTCGGACACGCGCGCGACGGCGGGCGTCTGCGCATTCTTCATGAAATCCGACACGCACCTGAGCGACAGGTACCAGTCGGCGGCGATGACCAACACGGTCTCAGCGCCAGCCGTGGTCTCTTCGCCGACCTGGTCGGCCGCCACGCACGGGGCGCGGCTACCTATGCGCCCGGCTATCTCGGCGCCGAGCGCGCGCATCTGCTCCGGATACACCACCAGCGCCCGCCCGCCCAGCCGCTCGGTGGCCGCGACGTGGCGCGCCACCGAGGGCACACCGCCGACGCGGGCGAGCGCGCTGCGTCCGCTCACCAGGATGATCACGGTTGGGGAAGGCATTAGGCAATCTATAACCGGGACTTACGCGCTAATCGAGTCCAGTTCTCGGCCGCCTCGGTGGGTGCGGCTCGCCGGCCGGTGGCCGCAGGGGGTGGAGGCGTGGTTTAAAAGTCAGACCAGTTTCGCGTAGGCTCGGCCGCCGCGGATGGCCCGGGGGCACGGTCCCGAGGTTCCAGGCGGATATTCACCCAAGGAGTTCCAGTCATGAGAGAAGCAGTAATCGTAGCCAATAAGCGTACCGGGCTCGCCAAGTCCTATCGTGGCTCGTTCAATAATACGCGACCTGACGATTTTTGTAGCCACGCGCTCGAGGCCGCGATGGCCCAGGTTCCCGCCCTCGACAAGGCCGAGATAGAGGACGTGATCGTCGGCTGTGGCTTTCCCGAGGGCTCGCAGGGCATGAACATGGCCCGCATCGCCACTCTGGGCGCCGGATTTCCCAAGACGGTGGCAGCCACCACCGTCAACCGTTTTTGCTCCTCAGGGTTGCAGGCCGTCGCCATGGCGGCACATCAGATAGTGGCCGAGGGCGCGCAGGCGGCCATCGGTGCCGGCGCCGAGAGCATCACCATGGGGCAGGGCAAGATGAACGCGGACGGCCTCCTCAACCCGCGTGTGATGGAGATGTGGCCCGGCGTCTACATGGGCATGGGCGAGACGGCCGAGGTGGTTGCCGAGCGCTACGGCATCTCCCGCGAGGATCAGGATGCCTTTGCACTGAGAAGCCAGCAGCGTATGGCCGCCGCCGTGGAGAAAGGACTGCTCGACGACGAGATCGTGCCGATGGAAGCCAAGTGGGCACGCAAGGACAAAGAGGGAAACATAACCATCGAGGACAAGCTGGTCGATCGCGACGAGTGCTCGCGGCCGCAGACCACTCTCGAAGCTCTTGCCTCGCTGGCACCCGCCTTCAAGCCGGAGGGCGGAACGGTGACGGCCGGAAACGCCTGCCAGCTGAGCGACGGTGCTTCGGCCACCGTCTTGCTGTCGGCCGATCGCGCCAAGGAGCTCGCCATAGAGCCTCTCGGCATCTTCCGCGGCTTTGCCGTGGCCGGCTGCGGCCCAGAGGAAATGGGCATCGGCCCGGTATTTGCCGTGCCGAAGCTTCTCAAGCGCCAGGGGCTCGAGATGAAGGACATCGGCATCGTCGAGCTCAACGAGGCCTTCGCCTCCCAGGCTCTTTACTGCATGCGTGAGCTCGGCATTACGGACGAGCAGGTCAATCCCAACGGCGGCTCGATCGCGATCGGCCACCCTTATGGGATGACCGGCTCACGGATGGTCGGCCACCTCCTCTACGAGCTGCGCCGCCAGAACAAGAAGTACGGCATCGTGACCATGTGCATCGGTGGCGGGCAGGGTATGGCCGGCCTGTTCGAAGCTTGCTGAGCGGATTACGAAATGGCCAGCATGGTCCTCGCCATGCGGGCCGTTCTTCTCGCGACATCTATGGAACCGAGCACCGTTCTTCTCGTCGGTAGCCACAGTGCGGACCGCTCGGCCGCGCTCGAGTTACTGCTGCGCGACCTCATCGAGAGTCGCGGCTGGAGCGAACGACTGAGACTCGTCGTCGCCGGCTTGGGCGAAGGCGCCGGCGAGCTGAGCGCGGACGGCTTCCGGGTGCTGAGCGAGGAAGGGCTCGGCGAGCCGCTTCGAACCTGCGCCGATCTCGACCGCCACACCGAGCTCCTCCATGAGGCAGAGACTTTGGTGGTAGCCACCGACGAGGATGCCGAGATGGTCGTGGAGCTCGATGGGGCCGAGGGAAAACAGGTGGTGTCTCTGCCCGAAGTGTTGCCTGAGGCTGCCGTGGCGCTCGAAGACCCGGATACGGATCTCGACGCCTACGTGGCCGAGCTCCGCCCCGTCATGTCAGTCGTCCTCAGTCGCCTGATAACGGCGGACTAGCCCGCAAGCTACTCGAGCAACCACAACGGCGTGCCAATCTCCACCGACTCGTGGAGCTCGCGGATGTCGTCCGGGCTCATCGCTATACAGCCCTTCGTCCAGTCCTGCCCGTTCGATTGGGCCTCTGGCTTGTCGCTGCCGTGAATGCCGAGATTCCCGCCGATGCCGAACGGCTCGCCGTTGAGCTCGGGCACCGTGCCGGCTGCAACGTTCTCAGCGTAGCGGCGCCTGTCCCACGCATTGGGGTAGTCGAACTCGAGGAAATACTGCCAGCGCGGGTGCGGCCGCTTGTCGGTGATCCTGTAGTAGCCCTCCGGTGTTCTAGCGTCGTAGATAAAGCGTTTGTCGCCCTCCGGCTTGAAGCCGAGCGAGACGGGATACTGCTTCACCAACTCGCCGTATCGGTAGAGCACCAAGGTCCGCCGGCCCTTGTAGAGGACCAACTGCAGCGGCCCCCACTCGCGGCTCACTGTTTCGGCTGTCGGCCCTGTCTTTGCCGCGACCGGCTCACGGGCGGCGCAGCCGACCGTGAGCAGCAGCGCACACAACGCGAACGCTGCGAAAGGATACAGTCGTCTTTTCCCGCGAAAAGGGGTGGCGTCGCCGTTCCCGCGCGCCGCACGGGCACGGTGGGCCGAACGAGGACATGCTCGCCGTTGCATCAGAGTGCTGGGTAGTCCATGCGGGCTCGACATTGCCTATGAAGACGGATTGACCTTATTGTCGGGGATGCTCGGGGGCGGATCAACAACCCGGGTCAAGAGATGTCATCGACTGGAAAAGAGCAAAGGCCGCGCGGTCGGCGCCTCAGGCGGGCGCTTGCGCTGTGCCTGACCGCCGGGATGCTTCTGGTGGGGGCGGTGGCGATCATCTTGAGCTCGGCACCGGGAAAGGTAGCCGAATGGGAGCTTACCGGCTTCGCCGAACCCTCGGGCGTCGTCTATCACCCCGGACGCGACTCCCTGTTCATGGTCGGCGACCAGGGAGACATCGCCGAGGTGGACCTTGACGGCCGCATTCTGCGCTCGGCCAGGCTCGGCGGCGACCTCGAGGGGGTGACCTGCGATCCGGTGAGCGGAAAGCTCTACGTCGTGCGCGAAGGCCATGAGGTCATATTCGAGGTGAGCCAGGACGATTTCGCCATCCTGCGCGGTTTCACCATCGATCGCGGTTTTGGCAAGGACCCTGATTTTCTCAGGCGCGGGGGAGACGGCATCGAGGGGCTGACCTTCGTCGCCGACGAGGCGCACGCCGAAGGCGGCCGCTTCTATGCGGTGAACCAGTACAACCCGGCCGTGTTGTTGGAGATAGAGGTTCCGCTGCGAAGCGCGCGGGGCCGCTTCGCCAAGGCCCACATAGTGAACGCCCGCCCAGTCGGCACCGCCCCGCTTTCCGGGCTGGCGTGGGTGGCCGAGTCGGGCGGTTTTCTCATCGTCTCGGCGCTGTGGCACCGCGCCTACGCGACCGACGGTGACGGCCGCTACTTACGGTCGCTTCGCGTGCCCGGTATCATGCCTGAAGGACTTGCGGTTCTTCCCGACGGAACTTTCGTGATCGCCCAGGACACAGGCGGAGCGGTTCTGTGGAAGCCCGGGCACAATCCCTTTACGGGCGCTCAAGGAGAGGTAAGTGGCAGGCAAGAGGCCCTCCGCGGTTTCGACAAGACACCGGGCTAACAAGGCGCGGCAGCTCGCGGTGGTGATACTTGCCGCCGGTCTCGGCAAGCGTATGCGTTCGCGAACCACCAAGGTTCTGCACGAGCTGGCCGGCAAGCCGTTGGTCTCCCACGTCCTGGATACAGCAGCCGAGCTCGGGCCCGAGCGGGTTGCCGTGGTCGTCGGGCATCAGGCCGAGGTCGTGCGCGCGGTGGTCGGCGAGCGTGCCCGCTGTGTGCTGCAGGCCGAGCAGCTCGGTACCGGTCATGCGGTTCTGAAGGCACGCAGCGCACTGCGTGGTTTTCGCGGCGAGGTGCTGGTGCTGTGTGGCGATGTCCCGTTGATATGCGCGGCTACATTGCGCCGGCTTCTCGAGAGCCACCGCAGCGGTGGTCGCTTGGCGACCGTGCTCTCGATGATAGTGGACGAGCCGGCCGGCTACGGGCGCATCGTCCGCGGCCCTGCGGCCGGTGAGGTGCGCATCGTCGAGCATCGCGACACACGACGCGACGAAAAGCTGATCGACGAGGTCAACACCGGGCTGTACTGCTTCGACTCGGCCTTCCTGTGGAAATCGCTGGGGAGCCTGGGCCGCGACAACGCGCAGGGAGAGTACTACCTGACCGACTTGATCGAGATGGCCGCCAAGCGCGGCAAGGCGGCCTGCGAGGCCCTCGACGATGACGACGAAGGGCTCGGTGTGAACTCGCGCCTGGACCTGGCAGAGGCCGAGGCGCTGCTGCAAGAGCGCATTCTCAGGGGGTGGATGGAGCGTGGGGTGACCTTCATCGATCCCGCCACCGCGTACGTGTCGGCGGCGGCCAAGATCGGCCGCGACACCGTGATAGGGCCGAACACGAGGCTGGAGGGAGACACGCGGATCGGCAGCGATTGCCGCCTGGATGGGTCTTCCTACCTGCGCGATACCAAGGTGGGGACCGGCGTCCACCTGCGCTGGGGTGTGGTGACCGACAGCGCCGAGATAGGCCCGGGCGCGAAGGTCGGTCCCTACGCGCACCTCAGGCCCGAGGCGGAGCTCGGCCGGGACGTTCACATCGGCAACTTCGTGGAGGTGAAGAAGAGCCGTCTGGGACGCGGCTCCAAGGCCAATCATCTCGCCTATATCGGCGATGCGACCATCGGGCGCGACGCCAACATTGGTGCCGGCACCATCACCTGCAACTACGACGGCTTCAGCAAGCATCCCACGGTGATAGGCGATCGCGTTCAAATCGGCAGCGACACCCAGCTCGTGGCTCCCGTCGAGGTTGGCAACGACGCCTACATTGCTGCCGGATCGACCATCACCAGCAAGGTCGAGCCCGGCGCGCTTGCCTTCAACGTCAAGCCCCAGAGGACACGCGCCGACTGGGTTCGCGCCTTCCGCAAACGCGCCGGCGCCAAGAAGAAGGGCAAATAGCAATGTGTGGCATTGTTGGCTACGTCGGCAGCCGTGACGCCGGCCAGGTTCTCATCAGCGGACTTCGCAAGCTCGAATACCGGGGCTACGACTCGGCGGGTGTTGCCGCCATCCACGGTGGCGCTGTGCAGATGTGCCGCGCCGTCGGCAAGCTCGACAACCTGGTGGAGGCACTGGCCGACTCGCCGCTGCCGGGGACCATCGGCATCGGCCACACGCGTTGGGCCACCCACGGCAAGCCCAGTGAAGAGAACGCCCATCCCCACCGGGCCGGTAACGTCGTGGTCATCCACAACGGCATAATCGAGAACTACCTGGGTCTGCGCGACGAACTCACCGCCGGCGGGAGCCAGCTGACCTCGGAGACCGACACCGAGGTCATCTCGCATCTCATAGAGCGCGAGATGAGCAGTGGTAAGGACCTGGCCGAGGCCACCCGCGCGGCGATCGGCCGGCTGGAGGGTTCGTTCGCCATCGCCGTCCTCTCCGCACTGGAGCCCGGCCGCCTGGTTGCGGCCAAGAACGCCACCCCGGTGGTGATAGGAGTCGGCGAGAATGAGAACTTCATCGCCTCCGACATTCCGGCGTTGCTCGAGTACACGCGCGACGTTCTCTTTCTCGAAGACGGCGAGATGGCGTCTATCACCGCCGATGAGGTGAGCGTGCAGACCTTCGACGGTGAGGTGGTCGAGCGCGAGGTCCGTCGCGTTACCTGGGATCCGGTGACGGCGCAGAAGGGCGGCCACAAGCACTTCCTCATAAAGGAGATTCACGAGCAGCCACAGGTTCTGATCGACACCATGCGCGGCCGGCTCTCGCAGGAACGCGGCGAGGTGGTGCTGCCCGAGCTGGCCGGGCTCGAGAGCAAGATCGCCTCGATGAAGCGCGTGACGCTGGTAGCTTGCGGCACCGCCTGGCACGCGGCCTTGGTGGGCAAGTACCTGATCGAGCGCTTCAGCCGTCTGCCGGTGGAGGTCGATTACGGCAGCGAGTATCGCTACCGCGACCCTGTGCTCGACGAGCACAGCCTGATGGTGCTGGTGTCGCAATCAGGAGAGACCGCCGACACATTGGCGGCGCTGGCGGCCGCCCGCGAGCGAGGCACCCCGGTGGTCGCCATCTGCAACGTCGTAGACTCGAGCATCGCGCGCAAGGCCGACATGGTGCTCTACACCCGCGCCGGTCCGGAGATCAGCGTGGCCAGCACCAAGGCCTTCACCACCCAGCTCACTGCTCTCTACCTACTCGGGCTCTACCTCGGCCGCCGGGTCGGACACCTGACGGCCGCCGACGAAGCAGGCTTCGTGCAGGAGCTCGTCCACCTGCCGCAGCTGGCCGAGCGCTGTCTCAAGGCCGAGAAGGACATTACCGTCGCCGCACGCGGTTTGGCCGAGGCTTCCGACATGCTCTACCTCGGGCGCGGCATCAACTACCCGATCGCTCTCGAAGGGGCCCTCAAGCTCAAGGAAATCTCCTACATCCACGCCGAGGGCTATCCGGCCGGCGAGATGAAGCACGGTCCGATCGCGCTCATCGACGAGCACATGCCGGTGGTCGTGCTCATTCCCAAGGACGAGGTCTACGAGAAGACGCTGACCAATCTGCGCGAGGTCGAGTCGCGCGGCGGCAGGATAATCGCCGTTACCGACGATGCCGGTGACGAGCTTCGCGACGTGGCCGAGACGATAATAGAGATCCCGTCGGCCAGCAGCTTCCTCACCCCGCTGCTGCTCACCATTCCGCTCCAGCTACTTGCCTACTACGTGGCCGTTGCGCGCGGAACGGACGTGGATCAGCCGCGAAATTTGGCAAAAAGCGTCACCGTCGAGTAGCTCTGCCCGGCTTTTGTTCGGGCGGGCCGCAGGGCTATAGTTCCGCCGTGCTCTCCAACGCCCCCAAGGTCGAGGCCGCCGCAAGGCGCAAAGCGGACTCCCCCATATCGCCGATAGCGGAAGTCATCGCGGACATCCGTCGGGGCCGTATGATCGTCCTCATGGACGATGAGGACCGCGAGAACGAGGGCGACATAGTCGTTGCGGCCGAGAAGGTCACGGGCGAGCAGATCAACTTCATGCTCAAGCACGCGCGCGGGTTGATCTGCCTGCCGCTTACCGAAGAACGGATGGCAACGCTCGGCCTGCGCATGATGGTGGCCGAGAACACGGCCCCACTGGGGACCGCCTTCACGGTCTCGATGGATGCGCGTGAGTGCGCAGGCGGCGGCGTTTCGGCGGCCGACCGTTGCGCGACCATCCGCCGCTCCGTGGCCGCCGACGCAGACGCCTCCGATTTTGTCGTCCCCGGGCACGTATTCCCGTTGCGGGCCCGCCCGGGTGGCGTGCTGGTGCGCACCGGGCAGACCGAAGGGGCGGTCGATCTGTGCAGACTGGCCGGCCTCGCGCCAGCCGGCGTGATCTGCGAGATCCTGAAGGAAGACGGCACCATGGCGCGTCTCCCCGACATAGTCCGCTTCGCCGACGAGCATGACCTCAAGATATCCACGGTGGCCGACTTGATTCAGTACCGGCTGCAGACGGAGTCGCTGGTCACCCGCATCGGTAGTGCCCGTCTGCCGACCCGTTACGGCGGCGAGTTCACCACCCACGTCTACAACTCCTCGGTCGAGGAGGGCGAGCACGTGGCGCTCGTGAAGGGCAAGATCGATCCGGCAGAGCCCGTCCTGGTGCGCGCCCATGCCGAGTACCTACCGGGAGACGTTTTCGCCTACACCCATCGCAACACCGCTGCCGTGTTGCACAGGGCCATGGAGAGGATCGCCGAGGAAGGCGCCGGCGTGGTGCTCTACGTGCGCCGGCACGGCCGCGGCGCGGAGCTGTTGGCCGAGGAGGGCGCTGGCGCCGCCACCACCAATCCGAACGCGCGGCTGGCCAACTTCAAGGACTACGGGCTGGGCGCCCAGGTGCTGCGCGATCTCGGCGTGCGCAAGATACGGCTGCTCACGAACTCGCCGCTCCGCCTGCCCAACCTGGCCGGCTACGGCCTCGAGGTCGTAGAGATCGTACCCGTCTGAGCCGGCGTTTCGCCCGGTCTACTGCAGAGTCAGAGTGAGGAAATGGGTGTTTATCCCGTCGTTGGCGTCCGCCCACAGCCCTGCGTGCGATATGTGGCGCAGGCGGTAGCCCACGCTGTAGCGGCGTCCGCTGTCGGTGCTGAAAGCGATGCCGGCGCCTATCTGATCGCTGAACAGGATGCGCGAGCCGAGGTCGAAGCCGCGCAGGTCGTTATAGATGAGCCCTACGCCTCCCTCGAGGAAGGGAGAGATGCCTCCCTTGTTGCCCGACTCGAGGCGGAACATCGGCACGACCGCGAACTCCACCGTATTGGTTTCGCCGGCGATCACTCCGAATAGGGGCTCGACCAGGAAGGAGAGATCGAGGCCGAAGCCGTCCATCCACTTCGCCACCGAGTCCGGGGCGTCAAAGGCGAAGCGCCAGCCGAGGGCCAGTGAGGTGAGATCGCGGTCCACCCCGTTGTTGTCGTCGGCCATGGACAGGCCCACGGCCCATACCGGCCCCCCGGCCGGCGTCTCGGCGCGCGCCTCGGTCGCGCCGAGCCCCAAGAGGAGCGCGGCAGCGATCAGCGTACAAGCGAAGAAATGGCGACGGGCGTAACGTTCGGATCTCGACAACATCGACAACCTCCAGGTCCGACATCCTTACCCATCCCCCCCCGGGCTCGCAAATCGAGATGCCCTCGGATAGCTTTTCGGGCTAATTGTGATGTCGAAGCCACCTGGAAATCCGGCCATTCCTGCGAGAAATGGCCGAGGACGGGCGCCGCTGCCGGCCACGCTGAGCCAACTTTGGGCGCGGCGACCGTGCGGGCGGCACGCGGGCATCTCATTCTTGGCGCTCGCCGCCGCGCTTGTAGTCCTGGTCGCGACTACGCCCGGTGCGGAGGCCGCGGAGACCGGGCTCGAGTGGGAGCAGTTCGAGGCCTTCGCCTATTACGAGGCGACAAGAAGCGGCCAGCCGATCGTGTTACAATTTTCGGCTGAATGGTGCGCCCCGTGCGCGGAGATGAAAGAGCGCACCTTCCGCGACCCCGACGTGATGCGTGCGGCCGAGGGCTTTCGACTCTTTATCGTGGATATAACGGCGAGGACGCACGAGATCGACTGGATCAAGAAAAGCTTCAAGGTAATTGGTGCTCCCACGGTCATCTTCTACGGCTCGGATGGCAAGGAGCGAAAGCGCCGCGGCGGCTTCATCGGGCCGGAAGATTTCTTGGCGCTACTTGCCGAGACCCGGGCGGAGTTTCCCGCCGACGATCAGCGGTCCAAACCGCACGAGGAACAGGCCGATCGAATTTAAAGAGCTGGATCTACCGGAAGAGGTTCGACGGGGCGTGGAGGATGCCGGCTTCGTCGAGTGCACGCCGATTCAGGCGGCCACACTGCCGCTCGCACTAGAGGGGCACGACGTAGCCGGCCAGGCGCAAACCGGCACCGGCAAGACGGCGGCCTTCATGATCGCCATCTACACCCTGTTGCTGCGCAGGCCGCGCCCGCCCGCGGGCAGGACCCCGTGCCCGCGAGCGGTGATCATCGCCCCCACCCGCGAGCTCGCCATGCAGATCCGCGAAGAGGCCGAGCTGCTCGGCAAGCATTGCGGTTTGGTCATCCACGCGGTCTATGGCGGGGTCGATTACGGCAAGCAACTCGCCCGCCTGCAGGAAGGCGTAGACGTCCTCATCGGCACGCCCGGAAGATTCATCGATTACTACAAGCAGAAGGCCTTCACGCTGAAGCACAGCGAGATCTTCGTCGCCGACGAGGCCGATCGCATGTTCGACATGGGCTTCATAGACGACCTGCGTTTCATCGTGCGGCGCATGCCGCCGCCCGGCGAGCGGGTGTCTTTCCTGTACTCGGCGACCCTCTCCATGCGCGTCATGGAACTGGCCTACGAGCACATGAACGATGCGACCCGGGTCGCAATAGACGAAGACCGCATCACCGCCTCGAACATCGAGCAGCACGTCTACCACGTCGGCATGGAGCAGAAGCTGCCGCTGTTGCTCGGACTCCTCGCGCGAGAGGGACCCTCGAGGGCGCTGGTTTTCGTCAATACGCGCAACGGCGCCTCGGAGATCGCCTGGCGGCTGCAGCTTCAGGGCTACAATGCAGAGGCGCTGGTGGGCGACCTCGACCAGCGCAAACGCATCCGGCTACTGCACGACTTCAAGGACAACAAGCTCGATATCATGGTCGCCACCGACGTGGCCTCGCGCGGGCTGCATATCGAGGCCGTGAGTCACGTGTTCAACTACGATTTGCCGCAGGACCCCGAGGACTACGTACACCGCGTCGGGCGAACGGCGCGCGCCGGAGCTTCGGGCAAGGCCTTCTCGCTGGCCTGTGAGCGCTACGTGTACGGGCTCGAGGCAATAGAGGAGTTCGTCGGTCACAAGCTCCCGTCCGAGCTCGCAGGGGAAGACTTGCTGGTGACCCCGGCGCCCTACAGGAGACGGCCGAGGCCCACCCCGGACGGACGGCGGCCGGCCAAGGGAGAGCGGGAGGGGAAGCGCCCGCGCTCCCGCGAACGCAAGAGATCGAGCGAGCCGGCTGCAAAGGCCGCCCCCGCTGAACAGACCCGCACGGCGGAGGGCGCTGCCGGCGAACCGGCTACCAAGAAGAAGCGCAAGCGCAGGCGGCGCCGCAAGGCTTCGCCGGAAAAGACCGGCTAGACAGTCGGCCGGACCCATGCCCGTCCTGGCGACAGTCTGCTGTATCGTTCTCTACTTCGTCGGCTACCGCTTCTACGCCGGCTATCTGTCACACAGGGTGTTCTCCCTGGCCGACGATGTGGTCACTCCGGCGCACGCGCAGCGCGACGACATCGACTACGTCCCGAGCAATCGCTACGTCCTGTTCGGTCACCACTACGCCTCTATCACCGGGCTCTCTCCCATGCTGGGGCCCGCCATCGCCGTCATCTGGGGCTGGCTGCCGGGCATGTTGTGGGTGGTAGTCGGCGCCCTGCTGATCGGCTGCGTACACGACTTCGGCGCTCTGGTGCTCTCGATACGGGCACGCGGGCTCTCTGTCGGGGCCATTGCCGAGGGCATCATCGGGGCGCGCGCCAAGACCATGTTTCACCTGGTCATCTTCTTCGGCATCGGCCTGGCCATGGGCGTGTTCGTCTCGGTGATCTCGACCCTGTTCATGCCGGACTTCTATCCGCAGTCGGTAATGCCCTCGTTTGCGCTGATGGCAATGGCGATGATGGTCGGCTGGGGCGTCTTCAAGGGCGCCTTGGCGCCGCCGAAGCCGGTGGTGGCGGCATTCCTGGCAACGCTGGTACTGGTGGCCGTGAGCGCGAGCACCGATGCCTTTACCGTCGAGTGGGCCAGTCGCGACGGCTGGGGCGCCGTGCTGCTGCTGTACAGCTTTGCCGCTTCGGTCTTGCCGGTTTGGCTGCTGCTGCAGCCGCGCGACTTCATCAACTCCCTGCTGCTCTATCTCGGCGTCGGCCTCATGTACGCTGGTTTCTTCGTGCTCGGCCCGAGCTTCGCCTCACCCGCACTGGTCCTGGCCCCGGAAGGAGCGCCGCCGATCTTCCCGTTCGTGTTCGTGGTGATCGCGTGCGGTGCAGTTTCGGGCTTTCACGGCCTGGTCTCCTCGGGGACCACCTCCAAGCAGCTCGACCACGAGCCCGAGGCCCGCATGATTGGCTACGGAGGCATGATCGGCGAGTCGGTGCTCGGGCTGATGGCGGTGCTGGCGTGCACGGCCGGCTTTGCCTCGCCGAATGCCTGGCACCAGCACTACGGGAGCTGGAGCTCGGCAAATTCGCTGGGCGCCAAGATCGGCGTATTCATCGAGGGAAGCTCGAAATTCGTCGCCACTCTGGGCATTCCTTTCGAGCTGGCCCAGGCGCTGATCGCCGTGGTGGTGGTCTCGTTTGCGCTAACGACCCTGGACTCGGCCACGCGCCTGCTTCGCTACAACATCACTGAGATGGGCTCCACGCTGGGCCTGCGCAACGAGAATCGATTCGTCACCTCCGCCCTGGCTATTCTGGTGATCGGCTTCTTTGCCTTCTACCGTGTAGACGGCCAGCCGGTCGGGCTGGCGTTGTGGGCGCTGTTCGGCACCACCAACCAACTCCTCGCCAGCCTCACGCTGCTGGTCGTCACCGTCTATCTCATGCAGCGCGGTCGCAACTTCTGGGTCACCGCGATTCCGGCCGTGCTGATGACGGTAACGACGATCGTGGCGATGTGCACCAACCTCATGCGCTTCTGGGAAGAAGGGCAGCTCATGCTCTTTGTCGTCGGCAGCGTCCTGCTGGTGCTGGCCGCAGGGGTGGTCATGGAAGGCCTGCGTTGCTTCGTGGCGGCGAGGCGCTCGCCGCCGCTCGCCGGGCTCGCCGTTTTCGCCGCCCGTGAGGGAGAATCCGGTTGAGTGCCGCAGTGCGCTTTGCTAGCTTCCCTCGGCGTGGGGGCCGAGAGCGCAGCAACCAAGCCTAGCGGAGAGGACATCCCCGCTTCAGGATCGCGGGCAGATGCCCCGCGCGGCGGCGCGGGCTTTCCGTCTTCGGGCATCCTCGATTCGCGCGGCGGTGGCGGGGAGGATTACGGCCTCGACCTCGAGTTTCACCGGCGCTGCCTTCCCGTGGCCCGCTTTCTCTTCGAGTCGTACTGGCGCGTGAAAGTTTCCGGCCTTGCCAACGTTCCCGCCAAGGGCGGCGCCATCCTCATCGGCAATCACTCGGGCGCGCTTCCTTTCGATGCGGCGATGGCCAGCTACGCGCTCTCGGAGCTTCCCGGGCCCGGCCGCGTGGCAAGGCCTCTTTACGACCGCTTCCTCCAGGGCCACCCCCGCGTGGACGAGGCCTGCCGGAGGTTGGGGGGAGTGCCCGCCCGCTATGCGGTGGCCGACGAGCTGCTCGGGCGGGGCGAGCTGGTGATGATCTTTCCGGAGGGCGTGGGCGGTGTCGCCAAGCTCTTCGAGGACCGCTACCGGCTGCGCCGCTTTGCCACCTCGGCGGCACGTCTGAGCTGTGAGCACCGGGTGCCGATAGTTCCTTTCACCGTGATCGGCGCCGAAGAGATGTACCCGATGATCGGCCGCAGCGGCGCGGCCGGCGCGGCCGTGGGTGTCCCGCACGTTCCGGTCACGCCGCTGTTTCCGCTACTCGGGCCGCTCGGCATGGTGCCGCTGCCCACCAAGTGGACGATTTCTTTCGGCCGCCGCATATACCTCTATCGCGAGAGCCGTTTTCGCGGTGAGCACGGCAACGACTTCGACGCGATGGCCGCTCGCCTTCGGCGCACCGTGCAGTTGCAGCTGAGGCGCGATCTCGGTCGCCGCGCCTCGATATTCCTGGGGTAGCCGATGATCAAGGTAGGAGACCAGGTCGTTCACCAGGGCCAGCCGGGTAGATTCACGGTGACAGCAATCGAGCCTCGTCCCGGGCTCAACGTCTACAGCGACATCCTGACCATTCGCTCCGCGGACGGCTTGCAGCTCAAGGTGCTGGAGACCACCGTCCGCACGGTCGGGGACGACGACGAGAAAGCCGAGTAAGGTGAGCTTGCCGGTCACGCGCATGACGCCGCGGATACGTCGTGGTGCAAGCCGGTCATTTCTGCGGCTGGTCTGCGCCGCGCTGCCGGCTCTACTGGCTGCCGCCTGTGCGCGGCCGGCGCCGGTAATCCTGCTCACAGTGGACGCCCTGCGCGCCGATCACCTGTCCACCTACGGCTATGAGCGCAAGACCGACCCTGCGCTGTCGGCGCTGGCGGCCGACTCCGTCGTCTTCACCCGTGCTTTCACTCCGCGGCCCAAGACCACTCCGGCCTACGCTTCGATGCTGACGGGGCTTTACCCCTACCGGCACGGCCTGCGCACCCTCGGTGAGATGCTGGCACCGGAAAACCGGACCCTGGCCGAGGCGCTGCTTGACGGTGGCTACGAAACCGGAGGTTTCGTAAGCAGCACGGTGATGATTGGCCGCCTGAGCGGCCTGGATCAAGGCTTCGCCGCCTGGGACGATCTGATGCCCTCGCGCGAAGACAACCGCGAAAACTACGAGCGCAAGGCCGAGGCCACGGTGGCCGCCGCGCTGGCCTGGCTCGAGTCGGCCGGTGAGCGGCCCTTCCTCTTCCTTCACCTCATCGATCCGCACGGACCGTACTCTGCGCCGGCCGGGTTTGCGCCGAGGTTCTCGGGAGGCGGCGGCCGGGTGCTGCCGCGCAAGCGGGTGCCCCACTTCCAGCGGCTGCCGGGTGCGCGCACTCTCGGCGATTACGTGGACGCCTACGACACCGAGATCGCCTACGCCGACCGTGAACTGGGGCGCATCATCGAGCATCTTCGCAAACGTGGTCTCTACGAGTCGGCCCTCATCATCGTGACCGCGGATCACGGCGAGAGCCTCGGGGAGCACGGCGTCCTCTTCAAGCACGGCCTGCAGCTCCACGATGCGACCACCCGCGTGCCGCTCGTGGTGAAGCCGCCGGGCCGGCGCGCGTCCCGGGTAGCGGCCGTCTGGGACGGTGCGGTCTCCCTGACCGACGTGTTCTCGACCGCGCTCGATTACTCTGGCCTCGAGATTCCGGCTGGACTCGACGGGCGCTCGCTCAGGCCCATACTCGAAGGCCGTGGCGGTGAGAAGCGCCGCGTGGTCTTCTCCGAGAAGGTCAATGAGCCGCCGCACCGCTTCGGCGCGCACGACAGCAGTGGGTCTGTGCTGGCCAAGGGAGCGTGTGGCCAGCAGAGCGGCGGCCGGTGTGCGATGGCCTATTATGAGACTGCCACGGACCCGGGCCAGACCGTCGCGATCCGCTTCGGAGAGGAATTTGTGCGCTTGTCCAAGGCCGCACTCGATTTCGCACGGGCGGCCTACGTCCACGAGCTGCCTTTTTCGGTCGAGCGGAGCTACGACGCCGGCGACAAGCGCTTCGTGAGCGAGTTCGTGCGCGAGCACAACAGTGAAGCCGGCGCCGGGCCGGCCAACGCCTACACAGCCGCGGAGCTGGACGCCCTGCGCAGTCTTGGCTACGTAGAGGACTGAAGACCCACCCGGGCCGCGTTGCGTGGACCGGGCCCCGTGGCGGGGAAGAGGCCGGAACAGGAGGAGATGATGGCAGCGAGTTTTTACGTCAAGACGGGCTGTCCGTATTGCGCCGCGATGCGCAAGGATCTGGATGGCCGCGGGGTCTCCTACGACGAGATCAACGTCGGGGATTCTCCCGAGGTGATCCCCGAACTCCTCAAGCTGACGGGAGGCAAGCGCATCGTGCCGGTTCTGGCCGAGGGCACGAAGATTTCCGTCGCACCGGATGGGGGTTGAGACTTCTGAAGGCGCGGCCGGCGGCCGCCCATTAGAGCAGCCCCGAGCGGGCTCCACCCGGTCAGAATCCTCTGGCCAGCCGGGAAATCGGCGTGTATTCTTGGCCCCATGGAAGGGGCACGCATCTACCTGCGGCTCGGCGACCGCGTCTACCACGACAATTACGAGGAGTGGGGAAGCGGCGCGGTGGTCGAGGAGATGACCTCTACGGTCATCGGCGGCACCTGCCTGGTCCGGATTCTTTTCGAAGACGGTCTGCAGCGCACGTTCAACAACGATCTCAACCACGAGATGTGTTGCTGCCACATGGGGATCCGGCGTGAATACACCTTCGATTGGGAGGCTGCGGGAAGGGTTCGCCGCCCCGTAAGCCGCAGGCTGCAGCGCTACTAGGCTACTAGAACGTTTTCAGGCGGAGTCTTCGGGCGAGCGCGCACCGGCGCGGCCGGCCCGAGAATTGTGGTCCAGGGCGGCCTACTTGTCGTCGAGCGGCTTGCCCTTGGCGTCGGTCGGGCGAATGTCGAGCCGGTCGAGAGTCGCGAGCGTGTCATCGTTGACCCACACGACACCCGTGGCGCAGGGCCGTGGCTGTCCGTTCTCTTCGACACGGGTGACTCGCGGCTTCGCGAAGTTGACCTGTAGTCGTTTTGCCATGACCGCTGACGCTAGCCCGGGAGGCGAGAAGTTGCCAGCTGCGGTGGCCGTTGCTATGACCGCATCACCCGGCGGCCACTGACCCATAATTACGGTATCGAAACTCCTGCCGAAGTCGTCTCATGGACTATAAGGACACGCTCAATCTACCCCGCACCGACTTCCCCATGCGGGCTAAGCTTCCGCAACGCGAGCCGGAAATGCTCGCGGCATGGGAGAAGGAAGGACTCTACGCCCGCATGCAGGCGGCGCGCGAGGGTGCCGAACGCTTTCTGCTGCATGACGGGCCGCCCTATGCCAACGGCAACATTCACATCGGGCACGCGCTCAACAAGATACTCAAAGACATAATCCTCAAGTACAAGCACCTGGCCGGCTACCAGACCCCGTACAGACCGGGTTGGGATTGTCACGGCCTGCCGATCGAGCTCGAGGTCGAAAAGAAGATAGGCCGCAAGGCCAAGGCCGAGATGGACATCGTCGAGGTGCGTCGGCTGTGCCGCGACTACGCCGACCGCTTTGTCGAGACGCAGAGCGCGGAGTTCCAGCGCCTCGGTGTATTCGGCGAGTGGGAGCGTCCCTACCTGACCAAGGACTTCTCTTACGAAGCACAGGAAGCGCGTGAGCTGGCGCGGATGATCGCCGGTGGCGGTCTCTATCGCAGCCGCAAGCCGGTGCTGTGGTGTGCATCGTGCGCTACCGCTCTGGCCGAGGCCGAGGTCGATTACGACGACCATACCTCTACCTCGGTATACGTGGCCTTCCCGGTCGAGCGCGCCGAGGGACCGCTGGCCGAGTTCTCCGACCGGGCGCTTGCGGTGGCCATCTGGACGACCACGCCCTGGACCTTGCCGGCCAACCTGGCCATCGCACTGAACGCCCATTACCAGTACGCGCTCGTCGAGGCCGGTGAGCGGGCCCTGGTGGTGGCCGCCGAGATGGTCGATGGCCTGCGCGACAAGCTGGGCCTGGGCGAAACGCTGACGACCTTCTCGGGCGCCGAGCTCGAGGGCTCGGTGGCCCGTCATCCATGGATCGACCGCGACTCGCGGATCATCTTGGCCGAGCACGTGACCCTGGAGGCAGGCACCGGCTGTGTGCACACGGCGCCCGGCCACGGGCACGAGGACTTCGTGGTCGGCACCGAGTACGGGCTCGACATCTATGCTCCGGTGGACGGGGCTGGACGCTTCACTTCTGCCGTGCCCGAGTACGAGGGGCGCTACGTCTTCGACTGTGACGCCGACATCGCCGCCCAGCTCGACTCGCTCGGCGTGCTGCTGGCCAGCGAGAACTACGACCACAGCTACCCGCACTGCTGGCGCTGCAAGCGGCCGATCATCTTTCGCGCCACCGAGCAGTGGTTCGTGTCCATGGAGGTAAACGACCTGCGCCGCCATGCCCTCGAGGAGATCGCCCGGGTGCGCTGGATCCCGCAATGGGGCCGCGAGCGCATTCACGGCATGGTGGCCAGCCGGCCGGACTGGTGCCTGTCGCGCCAGCGCGCCTGGGGCGTGCCGATGATCGCCATGCACTGCACGGGATGCGGGAGCGTGGAGTCGAGCCCCGAGCTGGCCATGCGCGCCGCAGAACTCTTCGAGAAGGATGGCTCGGATGCCTGGTTTGCCAGCGAAGTGGCCGAGTTGTTGCCCGATGGTTTCAAGTGCGGGGTATGTGGCGGCCGTGACTTCGAGCGCGAGACCGACATACTCGACGTCTGGTTCGATTCGGGGGTGAGCTTTGCCGCCGTGGTCGAGGCCGATTTCGGCCCCGACACGCTCTCGGACCTCTACCTGGAAGGCAGCGATCAGCACCGCGGGTGGTTCCATTCGGCGCTCCTTGCCTCTACTGCCACCCGGCAGCGGGCGCCCTACGCGGCGGTCCTCACGCACGGCTTCGTGCTCGATAGCGACGGCCGCAAGATGTCGAAAATGCTCGGCAACGTGATCGTGCCCCAGCGGATCATCGAACAGCTCGGGGCCGATATCCTGAGGCTGTGGGTGGCGGCCGAGGACTACCGAGACGACCTGCGTATCTCGGATGAGATCCTCAAACGGCTGGCGGATTCGTATCGGCGAGTGCGCAACAGTGCACGTAACCTGCTCGGCAACCTGAGCGACTTCGACCCGGACGAGCATGCGCTGGCGTACGACGAGCTAGAGGAGCTCGACCGCTGGGTGCTGCTGCGCCTGCACGATTTTGCGAGCCGCTGCCGGCAGGCTTACGAGGCCTACGAGTTCCACGTCGTCTACCATGCCCTCAACAACTTCTGTGGCGTAGACCTGAGCGCCCTCTACTTCGACATCACCAAGGATCGGCTCTACTGCTCGGGACGCGATTCGAAGGAGCGGCGTAGCGCGCAGACCGCCATGTACGAGATCCTCACGGTGCTTACCCGGATCGTCGCGCCCGTGTTGTGCTTTACGGCGGACGAGATCTGGCGGGCGATGCCTCGGCGCGCGGGTGAGGGTGAGGACGGCGCCGGCGCCAGCGTATTTTTCTCGGACTTTCCGTCGCCTAGCGAGCGCTGGCAGGACGATGCGCTCGCGGCGCGCTGGCAGAGGATCTGGGAGATCCGTGCCGTCGCGACTCGCGCGCTCGAAGACAAACGCACCAGCGGCGACATCGGCCATTCCTTGGCGGCTCGCGTAGTCGTCTCGGCCCCGCAGGCTGACCATGCGTTGCTTGAATCGCTAGATGCGGGCGGCCTGGCCGAGATCTTCATTGTCTCGCAGGTCGAGTTACGGCTTGCCGAGGGCGACGACTTGGAGGTCGAAATCATGACTCCGCTGGGCGCCAAGTGTGCGCGCTGCTGGAACTACGTCGAGACGGTCGGCGCGGCGGCCGATCACCCGGAACTGTGCGCGCGTTGCCACGCCGTTGTCGTGGCCAGCGGTTGAGATGAGTTTGCGCGCGGCCGCACTGCTGGTGGCGCTGATCGTCGCTCTCGACAGAGCCACCAAGGCGCTGGTCATGGCGCGCATGAGCCTGGGTGAGTCGATTGCGGTAATCCCGGGCTTCTTCTCCCTCACCTCGGTGCGCAACCGGGGGGCGGCCTTCGGCATGCTCGCCGACCTGCCCGAGCCGTGGCGCTTGCTGTTCTTTGTCACCGTGGCGGTGGCCGCGGTGGGGCTGTTCGGCTGGATGCTGCTAAAGGTGCCGGAGCGTGACCGCTGGCAGCGCCTCTCCCTCGTCTGCGTGCTTGCGGGTGCGGCGGGCAACCTCTACGACCGCGTGCGCTACGGTGAGGTTGTAGACTTTCTGGACTGTTATGTGGGCGATTGGCATTGGCCGGCCTTCAACGTGGCCGACAGTGCGATAACGGTCGGTGCCGTGCTGCTGGTCCTTCTTTCGCTGCGAGGCGAGGGAAAGGCGGAATAATCGCGCTCCCGGACCGGTCCAAGACAGAGCATCGTCTCGGCCCGCGTTCTTGACCTCGTCGAAGGGCGACGGCTAGCATACAGGGCGGAGGGGATGAGCTTACAGGAGGTAACTGAGAGATGATCTACGGCAAGGCAGTGATCGGGGCGGTGGCCCTGTGTGTGTTTACGATAGTGGCTGCGGGCTGCTCGTCGGGCCCCATGACCCAGCGAGAGAAGGGAGCGGCGACCGGAGCGGCCGTAGGTGCGGGCGCGGGCGCCATCATTGGCAGCGCCAGCGGCGATGCCGGCGAAGGCGCTTTGATTGGTGGCGCGCTCGGCGCCATTACCGGCGGACTGCTCGGCGATCAGCAGCAGAGGCAGGATCAGGAGCAGGCGGCCACCGATGAGCGGATGCGGCAGCAGGAGGCCGAGCTCGAGCGTCAAAGGCGTGAGATAGACGAGCTCAAGAGGCAAGATGCGGGCTATTAGGCGCATCGTCGGCCATCGGACTTTGCGCGCGGCGGCCGCTGTGGCCGTCGCCGTCGTTTTTGCCGCCGGCTGTGCGGCCGGTCCGGCCACCGGACGTGAGAAGGGAGCGGCAACCGGGGCGGTCCTCGGGGCCGGGACCGGGGCCATCATCGGCAGTGCCAGCGGCGATGCGGGTGAGGGCGCATTGATCGGCGGTGCGCTCGGTGCAATTACCGGCGGACTGCTTGGCGACCGGGCGCAGGCGCGCGACGACCGCCAGCGCGGTCTCGACAGCCGGCTCGACGCCCAGGAGCAAGAGCTGGCGCGCAACCAAGAGCTGATCGAGAAGCTGCGCGCACGCAATCTCCAGGCCTCCGAATCCGAGCGTGGCGTGGTCGTCACCCTGCCCGACGTTCTCTTCCGTTTCGGAAAGGACGACCTCACCGGAGATGCACGAGCGACGACGCGCCAGATAGCGGAGATCATCACGCAAGATGCTCCCGGACGGCGGATTACGGTCGAGGGACACACCGACTCGGTGGGACCCTCAGGCTACAATCAGGGGCTGTCCGAGCGACGGGCGCAGGCGGTTGCCTCGGCCCTCGTGGCACAGGGTGTGTCCGCCGGTCGGGTGAGCTCGCGTGGATTCGGAGAGGACTACCCCGTTGCTCCCAATGCCCACACCGACGGTGCCGACAACCCGGGTGGCCGTGCCCGCAACCGTCGCGTCGAGGTGGTCATACTCAATCGCCCCGCCGCGGGCTAGAAGAAAGGGATAATCGTCTTCTCTTCGGGAAAGGTGATTATCCCTGCTTTTGCGGCGCCGAAGAAAAAGCGGCCCGTCACCGAGAAGTGACGGGCCGCTTTCGTCGATCGCAAGTCTCTGCTCGCCAAGGGCTCAGCAGTCGTAGTAGAGCTCGAACTCGTGCGGATGGGGACGGAGCCTCATCGCATCGATCTCGCGCTCGTGCTTGTAGCCGATCCAGGTGTCGATGACGTCTTGGGTGAAGACGTCGCCCTTGAGCAAGAAGTCGTGGTCCTTCTCGAGGGCCTCGAGTGCCGCTTCGAGAGTGGCCGGCACGTGGGGAACATCGGCAAGCTCGGCTTTGCTCAACGAGTAGATGTCCTTGTCCAGCGCCGAGCCCGGGTCGAGCTTGCGCTCGATACCGTCGAGGCCGGCCATCAGCATGCAAGAGAACGCGAGGTAGCCGTTGGTGCTCGGGTCGGGGAAACGTACCTCGATGCGTTTGGCCTTGGGTGAAGGCGAATACGTCGGGATGCGCACCGCGGCCGAGCGATTCCGGCTCGAGTAGGCCAGGTTGACCGGCGCTTCGAATCCCGGCACCAGGCGGTGGTAAGAGTTGGTGGTCGGGTTGGTAATAGCGCAAATCGCCGGGGCGTGTTCGAGGATTCCGGCTATGTAGTGCAGCGCCATTTCGGACATGCCGCCGTATCCGTCTCCGGCAAACGACGGAGTGTCGCCCCTCCAGATCGACTGATGGACGTGCATGCCGCTGCCGTTGTCCAGGTAGATCGGCTTGGGCATGAAGGTTGCCGTACGCCCGTTGCGGCGCGCTACGTTCTTGACGACGTACTTGTACCACATGAGCGCGTCGCCCATCTCCACCAGCGGCAGCCGGA
>PIVZ01000273.1 GCA_003354045.1 bacterium | reverse complement strand
GGTCCTTCAGGATGTCCACGGCGGAGTAGGTCTTGCGCACGAGGCGCTGGCTGTCCGCCCAGGCCTGCAATCGCTCGACCTCTGCCAAGGCAGCGGGCTCCTTGATGGCCTCCGGCTCCCCCGCGTCGAAGAGTAAAACGAGGTTGGTGACGCCACCCATGTTCTCGTCGATGTAGACGGTCGCCTGTCTGAGCGGCACGTCGTCTCGAAAATCATTCAACCAGTTGGTATCGACGGTTATTTGCGTGATGCCGACCAAGGAAAAAACGAGTACCGCCGCGAAGGCGGCCAAGATCGGGAGGCGCCGGCGAATTACGAAACCTGCGGCGCCGTTCAAGAAGGCGCGAATGACGCGACCGCCCTTTGCGTGGATTTCGCGGCGCGCGGCATTCGTGGAACGCGGGGTGCGCCGCCCGAAGGAGAGGAAAGACAGCAGTAAGGTAAGTGAGAGCACGAAGCAGAAGACCACTCCGAAGGCGCTGTATACGCCCATATGCGCGGTGCTCTTGATGGGAGCGAAGCTCATGGCGCCGAAGCCGATGCCCGTTGTGATGCTCGTCAGCATGCAGGGAGTGCCAACCAGGTACAGGGTCTGCACGAGAGCCTCGCGGCGGTCGCCGATCTCGGCGAAGCGCGCCCGGAACTCGGAGAGGATGTGCACCGCGTGAGCCACGCCGATGGCGGTAATCAGTGTGGGGATGCTGGTGAAGCTCAGATCCAGCTTCCAACCCAGCACGGCGATGAAGGCCACCGTGGATATCACGCCCAGTTGTACCACGACGGTGGGTCCCACCACGCCGACGAAGGACCGGAAGAAGAAGAGCAACACCAACGCGATCACGGCGGCCGTGATACCGCCCAGGACCACGCTCTCCTCGGTGATCACCTCGTTGTAAATCGCATTCCAGGGGACATCGCCCGAGTGGTAAAACGCAACGTCCGCGAATTCGGGGCGCGCCAGGATATCTCGAATGGCATTGTTCGTGACCTGCGGGTAGAGGTTTTCGAGCCCGTCCCCACCCTCGGGATCCCAGCGGATTTCGTCGAGGGGATCCGTGCTCGAGAGCTCCATCTCGATGACGATGGCACCGTAGCGCGCGTCGGCACTGACGATACCGCCGACGAACAGCGGCGAGCTCACATAACTCTCGCGCAGTGCCAGTAACTCTTCCTGGGAGGCGGGGAAGTCGTCGAGCAGGGCGCGGATCTCGATGGTATCCCCAACGGCGTCCATGCGCTCGGCGCTGGCCAGGCTGGTCACCTCGTAGACGAAGGGCACCTCTTCTTCCAGAACCTCTGTGAGGCTAGCGATAGTGCGCATCACCTCGTAGTCGAAGACCCCGTGCTGTTTATCCGGCGCCTCGTAAAGGATGTAAGAAATCTCGTCGGAGCCGAAATCTTCGCGAAACTGCTCGTAATGCCGGTAGATCGGGTCGCGCGGATCGAAGTAAGACTCGTAGCTGGCATCACTCCGGACGCCCGCAGCAAGCCACAGGCTTCCGCACAGAAGGGCCACAGAGAGCAGCACCATCCACCAACGATGGTCGAAGGACCAGCCGGCAATGGCGGCAAAGGCATCGTTGGAACGAGAAGTAGAATTACTCTTCATGTGCAGCTCCGGTTGCACCTGCCTGAAAGGAATCTTCGGGACGCGGCGTCCTCGGCCGAGTTACGCGAAATAGTCCTGCGACGTTGCTGCTGCGATGAAGTTCTCGCGCAGATGGTCCATCTCCTGGCTATCCGCGTTCACCGCGTCGAGTCCGTGTGCCAGCACGTATGCGTAGCTCCGCTGGAAGGACGAGAGCGGAGCCTTCAGGAATTTCGCGTCGTAGTGTTGATCGAACGCGGCGAGTTTGTCCGGGCCGAAGCCGAACCAACGCCCCGCCAGGTGGCGAGCGGCCTTCATTCCGATCAAACCGATGCCCGCTTCGCGTGCCCTGTCGAGAGTCGGGCGAAGTCCTGCCATGGGCTTCGAGCCGGCCAGAACCGCCTCTTCTTTCCAGTCGTACCAACCTGCCGGCGTGATCGCGATCTGCGCGAGCGAGTACCGACCCGTATCAGTCGCGGCGTTAAGAACCGCCTGCGCGTTCTCGTGGGTGCTCACTCCCCAATGATCGACCTTGCCCGCCGCCTTGGCCGCGAGGAATGCCTCGTGCATCTCCTCGCTGCGGATCAGGGAGACGTTGTTTGCTGCCATGACGTAGTAGGCGTCAACGTGATCGGTCTCTAGGTCCGTCAAGCTCTGTTCCATCGCCCTGGTCCAGTTCCGGGCAGCGGTCTTGCGCTGCTCGCCGGTCAACTCGTCACCGGGCGCGACGTCGATCCCGATCTTGCCCTTGGAGATGAGGAAGATCTTGTCCCGATGCTGCTTCGCGAAGCTCGCGAGATTTGCCTCGGCGTTGCGGTAGTACTCGCTCGTGCCGACGTCGAACACGTTGACACCGTGCTCGAAGGCTTCATTCAGGAGCTCATCCTTCTTCCAGAACATGAGAGCGGCTCCGCAGCCGAAAACGAGTCGACTTGCGCGGAAGTCGGTTCGGCCCAACGTGCGATAGGTCATCTCGGGCCATGCGGCGGCCGATGAGTCGTCCGACTCGGCAAGTGCCCTGGCAACTCGCGTGAAACTGGCGCCTCCGAGTCCCGCGAGCGCCATGAGTTGCAGCACGCGCCGTCGGGTCGTCAGGAATGTCCGTCGTGGTAATGTCAAAGGCTCTCTCCTTTACTTTCCGCTGTTCGCGCGGATGTAGTGCCTGATCTTGTGCATCGGCTCACCCATTGTCCAGCACTTTGCGGATGTGCGCGAGTGCTTCGAGATGTCCGCTGGCGCTCAACCCGCCGCCCAGTGTGCGCATGCAGAGATGCGTGACCCCTGTGGCGCGGCGTGCTGCGACGATGCCCAGCCACTCCGCATCCGTCCGGTCGCGGATGCCGACGCCGCTCTCCGCACCAATGTCGGCGGGATCGCGACCCGCCTCGCGGGCGAACGCGTCGATGCGTGCTCGGATCTCCGCGTACTCCTCGGGCGCACAGAGCGCGAACCAGCCGTCGGCGTGTCGGCCGATGCGCTCGAGAACCGAGCGCGCCGGCGAGCTGGCGCCACCGATCCACATCGGGATCGGACGTTGAATCGGCAAGGGGTCAATCCCGTTCTCTTTCACCCGATCGAACTCCCCCTCGAACGTCACTTCTTGTTCGGTCCACAGCCGCTTGAGCAGCTGCATCTGCTCGGAGCATCTCCGCCCGCGCGTCTTGTAGTCCTGCCCGAGCGAGCCGTACTCGCGCCGGCTCGTTCCAAGGCCGATCCCAAGCCGGAGACGCCCGCCCGAGAGCAGGTCGAGCTCGGCCGCCTGCTTGGCGAAGAGCACGGTCTGGCGGGCGGGAAGAACGATGACGGAGGGGACCAGCTCGATCGAGGTCGTGCAAGCAGCGATCCAGCTCAGCAGGGTCAACGGCTCGTGCAGGTGGCCGGAGTCCTTGCGGGCGACCTGGTCCGGGACTCGGAGGTGGGTGAAGCCGAGTTCCTCGGCCAGCTGCGCGAACTCGCGGATCGCTCCGAGGTCGTCGCGAAGCTCGCGTACGGGTAAGGAAACGCCAATTTTCATCGCTGCTCCTCCGGTTCTTCAGGCGGCTGCGCCCGCAGGCATGCATACGCTCAGCGCAGTGCTTCCCGCGCGAGTTCCGCCTCCAGGCTGCGCACGCCATGAAGAAGCCGCGCAACCCGGATCCCGTCGTCCGTCGGCTCATACACGATGATGAACATCTTCCATACGACGGAGTAACGGAAACTGTGGCCGGTGGGCTCCACCGTTGGAAGTGCTGACCGCCTACGGCCGCGACAGCAGCGTCCTGGAGCACGGCTGGCAGACCAGCTTGCCCGTCTTCAGTTCGAGCTCCAGTTCTCCGAACTGGTCGAAGACCTCGACTAACGTCGAAGGGGGGGGCTTGATCGCCTTGATCTGATAGCAGCAAACAAAGGTGTCGGGGTCAGTTATGCCGCTCCCGTCCTTATCGACGGGAACGCAAACCTGCCTCGGTTTTCTCACGTCGATCTCGACGGTGCCGAACTGGCTCTGGACAATGACACCACCAATCCGTTTGAACTTCGGCACGCTGGTGTCCCTCACCTTGTAGCATTGCAAATCGTCCATCGCATTGTTGCACTCTGGAGGCACATCGGGGCAGCCCGGGGGCATTACCTCCTGGTCGGGGTTGGAGCAGAGCTCGGCGGAAGGACAGTGACAGTTGTCTGTATCGTCGCACACGCCGTCGCGATCCTCGTCGCCGCCCAACCCGTCACACGGATCCGGCGGGATCTGCGTGCCACACTCGCAGACCCGCGGCATGGGGCCGGTGAAGCCGTGGGCGATCGGCGTTGGCGTCGATCCGAGCAGAGTGATCGGCTCGACGTTATTCGGGTGCATGGCATACAACTCCACGGGTATGCCGGCCGAAAGCGCGTGGCCCCGCATGATCAGCGCCCGCGACCTGCGATCCTGGAAAAAACTGCCGTCGAGGGCGTGGACGTTGAAGACGCCGTCTACCGTTCCCAGATACTCGACGGTCCCGTTCACGTAGGAGATCCGATAGATGTTGCCGGTATCGGCCGCGTAGCCCGGCTCGTCGCAGACCCCGCCTTCTACGATTCCCGGTCCGAGCTCGTCGAGGTCGGTGCCGGTTGCCGCGAGATCGCCGATCTCCTCGTATGGTCCGTTCGGGAAGTCCACCACCGACGCCCACCGCAGCAATCGGTTGCCGGTGGCGGTGGTGCTGCTGGTCCCGGTATCCACGGCATAAACGCGACCGAGACAGTCGGTAAACATCGCCTCGATGTCGTAGCCGACCGTGCCGAGCACGGTCACCGTGATCGGCGACACGCGGGCCTCCAGGTCGGCACTGTCGATCTGGAAGGTCTCGGAGAAATAACCCTGGGTCGCGGTTGCGCCGACGATCGATCCATCCGGCATCAGTGTGACTGCCTCCGGGATATGTCCGTCGTCAATCAAGCCCTCCAGGTATAGTGGATCCCCGAAGGTAGCCGATGCGTCGTTCGCATCGATGTCGATGGGCACGATCCGCATCTGGCCGATTCGATTAGGGGTATCGTCGTACCTCTTGCTCAGGTACCAGAGCGTCGTATCTGCGAGCGAAGTCGCCGGCAACGCAAACAGGCACACAATCGCGATGACGGCCCCGGTTCGCAGTGGAACTCGGAACCAACGGTAAACGTCAAGCTTGTCCATGAGACCTCTCCCTGTGAGTTCGCGGCTGCTCGCGATCAAAACGCCGGTAGCAGGTCGAGGGTAGTTAGTCGCGCATTATATCGGATTGTAGCCGGTTACGTAAAATCGAGTCACTGGCACCGGTTGATGACCGGCTCGAGTAATCCCGGATTCATTGCCTTCTTGAGGTCAACGAACGCTTCGTGCAGCCGCATGCGCTGCTCGTGCTGTTGCCACTCACTGGGCAATGCCTCGCTCTTCAAGATCTCCGGATCCACTCGCGCGCGGACGACGGCCTCGAGTCCGTCCTCGGTCAGTCTGATGGATGCCATGACCGGACCGGATCCGGGCACCGATACGAAGCGCACACGCCCCGGCGGGACCTGCGAGAGAAGGCTCCGGAACTCGGCGTCGAACAAAGGCGTTACAGGCGCGGGCAGTGGAATCTGGCCGGTATCTTTCCGAGCTATCTCCTCGCACTTGGCGCTCTTCACTCTCGCTTGGGAGAAGGTCTTGCGCACCGTCTTCTCGGCAGAGTCGAGAACATTGCGCCGGCGCTTGTCTACTGAGTCGAAGCGGTGCTGCATCCGTGTTTGTGTCTTGTTCACGCACTTCAGTGTCCGCTCGCTGATCGGAGGTGGGTTCTGCTGCTGGCCCGGGAGCGGAGTCCGTCCGAGGATCATATCTATCTGTTGTAGGGGAGAGACCGGTCCGTAGGCCCGCACCAGGCCCGTTGTCGAACAGCACTCCGAATCCAGACTCGCCTCGGCGCAATCGACTATGCCGCTTTCGAGTTCGGCCATGTTTGCCTTTGCGTTTTCGAGGTCCGTCAGTGCCGCGTCGTAGTAAGTTCTGACCGCCTCGTAGCAGTAGATCATCTCCTCGTCACACGAACTCGTCATCGCGTCGATCGTGTCCTGGATGTAGCGCAGACCGGAGAGTGAGAAAGTGCACGATGAAAGCGAGTGCCAGATTCGGGAGACGTTGAAGGGCATGCCGAACAGCGAGTACGGACAGGTCCTGCACTCATCAGACGGTGGACCGCTAGACGATCGGTACTCCGACGACGAAATGCGGCCCTCGCAAGAAATCATTCGAGTCATCAACTCAATGGTATGCAGCAGCCCTGTCTGAGGCGTCGAGCCGAAGGTGGTCTTGGCGTCGGCGTCCAGCGCCTCCATCTGCGCGAGGAGGGCGCACATCAGCGCGTGTACCTCATCGACGCAAATCTGAAGGTC
>PIVZ01000272.1 GCA_003354045.1 bacterium | reverse complement strand
CGCCTTCTTGGTCGCCTTTTTACGCCCAGAAGCGGCCTGCCCGTCCTTCTTCTTCGCCATGCGTGCCCCTGCTGGGTGCCATCCCGGTGCCCGTTTGGTGCCCGCCACGCATCCCACGCGGGCGGATCCTGTGTAGGGACGCTAGGACGGGGGAGGGGCGGGGTCAACCCCCGAGGGGATCCCCCACCGGCCGGAGCATCACGCTCGAAGGGACCGGCGCGGGCGGCAACACGTGCCCGGTGGCCAGGATCATCGGATCCTTCATCTCCGCCAGCGGGCGCACGGGAATGGCCGCGGGGACGATCACTGGGTCCGGCCCGTGGAACCGATACCCCATCAGGTCTATCAGCCCGGCCCGGAGTTTCGCCACCAGCGCGATGGTCTCGGGCGTGTGGTAGTCGACGTAGGGCAGCCGATGAACGTGATCCCCCAGCGGGTTGCGGCACGGCAGCGGCAGGCGCGGGCGCTCCCCGATGCGGTCGCAGATCCGGACGTAGGCCATCTCCAGGCTGTCGAAGTCGTGCAACTCGTTCACGATGATGCGCCCGGTTTCCGGGTCGGTCACCCATGCCAATTGGTCGAGCCCGTCCTCCCCCATGGATTGGCGCTCTTCCCGATACTGCGCCTCCAGCCAGTCCGGGAAGGTGGCGTACTCCTGCGCGCGGCAGTACAGGTACCAGCTGACGGCCTGCGCCCAGGGGTTGCGGACGAAGGCGAAGGTGTATGCCCGATCCCACCATTCGGGGCCCTCGGCGCGGAGGATGTGGCCGAGTTCGTGGCCGGCGCTGACGCCGAACACGTAGGCGATGGTGCTGCCTGCGGTCTTGGGGACGTGGATGAAGCGGAAGGGGTGGGTCATCGCGGCCTCGTCCGCTTGCACCATGGGCACTCCCAGACGTACCGGCCCAGCCACGCCCCGTCGACTATCCGCATCTGCGTTGCCATCACCCACCGGTGGCGCCCGACGGCGCAGAGGGCCCGGTGCCAGATTCGGCGGAGGATCATCGCCCACCCACCAGTCGGCGCCACGCCGCTTCGTTCACCAGGTACATGCACTTCTCTCCGGTGACCGGGTCCGGAACGAACACCACGGGCAGGCCGTAGAATTGTAGGCAGCACTCGGTGGCGGTCGCCTCGGGCACGGGCCCGCAACGCTCCAGCATCTCCAGCGTGACCGGCACCATGTGCGCGCCCTTCCCGCCCAGATCATCCAGCGCATCATGGAAGGCCCGATCCGCCTCGACCCGCACGGCTTCCGCCTTCTCGAATGCTTCCTCCAGGGCCTTGATCGTCACGGGCTCGCCCTGGCCTTCGGCGTTCACAATCATGTCGTCAAAAAGCCCCATCGGTTCCCTCCTCGCCTTCGATCGCGTCCAGCGCCTCGGCCATGTCCTCGGCCGACAGGTTGGTCAGCATGCCGTCGATCCCATCGTTGACCGCGTGCAGCACATCCCACGGATGCACGCGCAGGGTGTGGCCGTGCAGCGAGACTTCGAGCACGCCAGCCATCGACACCGCGACGGATCCTATCTCCTCGCCGTCGTCGCCGCGCAACGTGCCAATATGCTGCGTGATGTGGATCCCCACCCCGCGCCTGATCGGCACCTTCATGGTGGTCAGCGGGTCGGTCGGCACCTTCATTGTGTTCTCGTGGCTCATTGGTCCGCTTCTCCTTCGTGTGGGATCCTACAGGCGTCGAGCGTGCACAGCCCCAACTCCATCCCCATGTCCTGCAGCGCCATGCCGATGCGGCGCAGGGACCGGAGGCGGGCGGCGCCACGGCGGGTGGGGCAGAGGGACAGGCGCAGGGCGATGCGGCGGGTGATCGGGATCTTCATGGGGTCATCATCGATCGGCGCGGGGGCGCACCTGAATCAGAATCGTTGATTCACCTGCGGCTTTACGTGCCTGACGACAGCGCGCTGCACCACCTGCACGGTGATGTGGACGATGCCGCTGTGCTCGACTGTGACGCCTGGTCGGTCCTCCACGCAGAGATTCGCGGCGAGCCCCAAGGCCTCGTCATCCGCCACGGGCGCGTCGAGCGTTCCCCACCCGGTGATGGAGAAGTGCCCGCGGCTGTCGACGGCCCAGGCGGCGCGCATGTCGATGGTGCGGGTCATGGCTTCCTTTCCGCCCGCTCCCTCTCGTCCTGCAACTGCCGTGCGCTAGGCTTCTCGCGGGCCCACGCCTTGATGAATGCCACCTCCTGCCAGTCAGGGTCGCACACCTCGTCACCGGACTCCCACTCGAACGTGCTGGCCTGCCGGATCACCCACCCATCTCGGTCGAAGTCGTACTGGATGCGGATGGAGTCTGCGGCGCGCACATCCATCAGGTCCACCTCGACGATCGCCGCCTTCGACATGTCCCGGTCGGGATAGTAGATTTCCACGCCCACGTCCGCGTCGTCACAGACGTTGACGCAGCACCCGTCGCGGGCGATGCATACCTCGCGGCTGTCGGGCCCCATCCACTCCTTGTGCTGGTCCTGCCAGTTCTTCGGTCGGTCACTCATTTGCTTCTCCTGGTCTCCGCGCGGTGCGCGGCGTCGTAGCGGTTGTGACACTTCTGGCACATGGCCATCAGGTTGCCGTCGGCGCAATTGGTCGGGTCGTGGTCGAGGTGCGCGGTGGTCAGTACCACCTTCGAAGTGGTCATCGGGTGCGGGAATCCGTGGAGCGCCTGGCATCGGTCCGTCGGGGGGTCGACGCTGTCGTGGCTGTCGCCGCATTGCCCACTACACTCGCACCGCCATCGTGCGCGCTGGCCTCGGATGCGTTCGCTAATCGCCTTCCAGTTGGCCGGGTACAGCGCACGGTTCTCTGGCTTGATGGGCATCATCCCTTCCTGTCCAGCGGCGACACCGGCCACCGCCCATCGCGCTCTCCGAGTTCCCTCGGTGCGTCATCGTCGGGCACCTCGCCAAGGCGCGCCCGAGCGGACTCCGCGGAGCGGCCATCGAAGGTCCGGTGCTCGAAGTCCGTGATCTCCTCGCCCGAATGCCTGTCGGTGTAGACGGGCTCCCATGGTTCGAATCCTGGTGTTCTCATTCGCACGAGCCTCCCTTGTGCTTGCACTTCGGCTTGATCCTGCACCACCCGTCAGACTCCAGGGCAACCCATCCGTTGTCGATACATATGCGCTCGCCGAATCGGCACTTCACTTCCCGCAGCCCCTCCAGGTC
Organism: bacterium; assembly: GCA_003354045.1. GTDB lineage: Bacteria > Desulfobacterota > Binatia > UBA1149 > CAITLU01 > PIVZ01. Next base: position 3,270 of record PIVZ01000272.1, on the reverse strand, counting down.
CCAGATGGTCGCGGTGCAGTAGCCATTCTTGCGGTGGCAGACGCGCATCCCATTGGTCCCAAACCAGCACAGGTCTATGCCTGGCTCGGGCGGGGGACCGGGCTCCTGCGACCAGCCCCAGACGGTGCCAATCACAAACGCGGTGGTGAGGAATAGCGCGATAATTGCCAGCCGTACGGCGAACACGATTTTTTCGCTGCGGATGGGGTTCATGGCTTGGGGTCCTTGAGGGCTGCGAGGGCATACCGGTACTCGACTCCGGAGTCTGACCCGCACTCCCGGCAGTACGTTTCGTGATCGGTGCGTACGCAGACGCCCTCGGCAACAAGGCGCTCCAGTGCGCGGGTCGTCTGCTTTTCGGGTTGTTCGACGATGATGGACAGCATGTCCGCGCCGAGGGGCTCTCTCCCATCCATCGTTGCGACAAGGAAGGCTCGGTCGAATAGTGCGTCCATCACTCCCCCCTCGGCTCTGAGGGGGTGCCCTCCTGCTCCTTGACGGCCTTGTCTACGCGGGCTGCGTGCAGCACAGCCACCTCTTCGCAGAGGCTGTAGGCGAACCGCGCCGTTGACGCTTCGACTTCCGTGACCACCGTGAACTTGGGGCGGGAGTCCTCATATCGGATCTTCACTTGCTCAACCATTGGATTCCTCCTCCTGCCCGGCGAGGGCCTGGCAGACGGCGTCTGTGAAGCCGCAGTAGATGGGGAATTCGGGGAGGCGGGCAACGATTGCCTCCCGCACCTTCTCCAGATGCGCCGGGGTGAAGAGGGGCTCGTCTGCCGGGGGCGGGGCGGGCTCCTCCACCCACACAAGGGGGTCGCGCGAGAGAACACGATTCCGCATTTTCGTCGTCTCCCCTCCCCCCTCCTGCTGCTGGGCGGGCTCCTCGGCTGGGGAGTCCATGCAGTCATGGTGCTCACCGGGGAGGATACGTACATGGCATGCCGAGCAATGTTCGCTTCGTTTCTCCTCGGGTCCGGACTTGTCGAGCACGCCGAGCCTGGTTGCGGCGTCGTGCTCGCGGTCGCGTCGGCGGTATTCCTCCGCTGTCGTCGTGGGCTCGTCGTCGAGAACCTGGTGGCTCCAATCGTCGGCCCCCTCCTCGGGGGCGAGCGAGGCGAGACGGCGGTCAACCATCGCCCCCACCCGCATGAACTCTTCGGCAGGGCTGGGCTTCTCCCCGCAACTCTCATAAAGGGGCCTCGCATAGAGACGCCCCATCGTGTGCCCCTCCTGGGCTACCTCGTGAGCCAACTTGGTGGCCTCCTCCAGCTTGGCTTGGGTGGCGGCGAGCTTCCTGCCCCGCGCTTCGCAGAGGTCGCGCAACTCCATCAGTAGCCCCCGACTCCCGAATGCCCCCGGCGTGCAAACGATTCCCTCGCATGCGTGCTCGGCGGATCCCTTCCAATTGTTCAACTCCTTCCGTATCGCCTCCTGTCCCGCCTCCGCCTTCTCCGCCCGATCGTTCGCCGCGCAAAGATCCGTATGCCACAGCTCCCGCGCCTCGTCCCGCTCTCGAAGCATGTCAGCGAAAGCATTGGTGGCCTCGTCCCGCTCCTTCTCCATGGCGGAGAGGGCGTCCCGAAGAGCATCGGCTTCCTGCCCGGTGATAGACGACCCCTTTCCCACTAATGCTTCCCGCAACTCGGCTCGCAGGCGGTCGCGGTCGTCACGCATCTCGCGCCACAACTGCTCTTGACGTGCAAGGTTGGCCTCGGTCGTCCGGATCTGTTCGTCCTGCTTTCGCAGCTCCTTATTCCGATCAACGACTAGCGTGTGTTCCCGCTCCAATTGCCTTCGCAGCGTGCCAAGCTCGGCCGAGCACTTGGCGTAGTCGCGAGACACCTTCGGCAGCGTGTTCGCTTCGTGCCGCAACTCGGCAACCGACCGTGGGTCGTCCCCCTCCCCCCCGTGCTCGGCTTCGAGGTGGGCGGCGAGGGCATTGAAGAGGCGACCCACGTCCCCCGGGTGTACTACCCCGGTGCGCACAACGTCTTCCCCGTGCTCCCTTAGCGCGGCGGGGTCTGTCAGATTACTTGCGTCCATTGTCACTCTCCGGGGGGTTGGGGGTTCGGTCCACCACTCGCACGTCATCGTATCTCGGCCACTTGCGGGCTCCGGAAACAAGACAGCCGCCTGTCGGGTCTTCGGTCCAGCCAACGGTTTCCCATTCACCACTCTCGCGGGTACGGCCTTCGACTTGGAACCGTTGTCCTTTGTCGCCTATCCGATCATCCGGCAGCGTCATCGTGACCTCCTACCACCCTCGCGCGGGTGGCCCAGCGGTTCCACGTGTCAACAGGCGATGTCCAGTAGTCCCACACCTTGCCTCGCGTGTGCCATCGCACCGCTGTAACGCGAGCGGTGGTGTCGTCGAAGACTAGGATTTCGTCTATCACGCGGGCTCGCCCATCCTCATGCTCCACGACCATCCCCGGCCGCAGCGTGTCGAAGAGAGGGGGGTTAGTCATTGGGGGTCTCCGCGTCCGCCGACGGGCGGATGGCAAGCCTGATCCTTGCATGGATGTTGGTGATGCGGTTGAACAGCGCGCGGCCACGCTTGTCCCCCGTCCGGTCCTCAAGCCATGACCATGAAGTTCGGTGTAGGTCCTCATCCGCCGTTGTTAGGACCCCCCGCAACCGCTCGACCTCGGCCTTCGCTTCGGAGAGCTGGGAGGCGAGGGAGGTGACGGCACCTTGGATGTCTGTGATAACGGCCCGATTGATCTCTAGGGGCCAGCCGCGTTGGTCGCCGTTCCAGAGCACGTTGCCGATCATTGTTTTGGCTATCGGATCCATCACTCCCCCTCCTCAGAATCCTTGAGCAGCGCGGCGGTGCGGCGTTCGAGGGACACGGCGTTGTCGATGCGGTAGTCCTCCTTGCGCCAATCATCCAGCACATCCCTCGCCTCCAGCCACTTCCCCGCCATCGACAGCAAAGAGGGCGCGGCGTTGCGGAGAGCGACGAGGGCGCGGGCCTCCTTCAACAGAGCGGCCAACGTGTCGTTTGCGCAAACGCAGTAGACCCTCCAACCGTCGCGGTAGTTGTAGTCGCGCCGTTTGCCGTAAGCCTCGCCTTCTTCGCGGGACCAAAACACCATCTCCGTATCCCACACGATGCGATAGTTCTCCCCCTCGCATCCGTACTGTTCGGCTGTTGTCCAGCACATGTGCGGCGTATCCTCGAATTCGTCGTCCGGGCTTGGCCAATGTGCGTCCGGGCACCTCGCATTGAGGGCATCCAGGTCTTCGCCCTCCGCTGGCGATA
>PIVZ01000271.1 GCA_003354045.1 bacterium | reverse complement strand
ATGTACATCATGCCTCGCCGTCGTCGTCGGCCGAACATCCCGGGCACAAGGAAGAACAACCACACGAGCGAGAAGGGGCTGAAGCCGCGTTGCCTCGTGTGCCGCGTGCGCGACGGCGCTGGGTTGCCGCTCAGCTCGACTCCCGCGTCGGTAGCGACGATGGTGGCCGCCGCCAGGGCCGCGTTGTAGAGCGCGGCATCGACCTGTCCGGCTTTGAGGGCGGGTGTGGCGTGACGGTCCAGTATCTCGCCCAGGCGACCGTCGGGCAGCAGCCCCTCCAGCCCGTAACCCGGGAAAAACCGCACCTGCCGTTGTTCGATGGCCAGAAGCAGCAGTAACCCGTCGTCCCGGCTTTCGCTTCCCAGCCGCCAGGTTTCGGCCACTCTGAGCCCGTAGGCAAAGGCATCCAGGGGAGCCGTGCTCGGCACGGTCATCACTGCCAGTTCCGCGCCGGTTTTCTGCTGTAGTTCCGCCGAAAGGGCCGACAGCGCGTTTTCCGCGGCGGGTGAGAGCTGGTCCGCGAGGTCGGTTACCGCCGCGGGCCTGGCGGGGATGGGAGTGTCGAGGGCTACATCCCCCTGTGCCGCGGCCGGCGACAGGCAGAGCGACACCGCGACTGCTCCCGTTGCGATGGCTGTTCCCAGGTACAGTCTCACAAGGTGTCCACGGCGCGGACCACGGCCCGGACTTCTTCCAGGGCGCCAACCGCCAGGCTGGTCCGTTCACGGCGCGTTACCTTGCCGCTGCTGCGGGCAACCTCCAGGGTGCGTAGCGTGGGCAGTTCCAGCTCGAAGACTCGCTCTACCTCGCCCACCAGTTCGACCGGTTCGTCAGGCCGAGCAACTTCGCTGAGGTAGAGCATACCTCGGAAGACCACTTCCATTTCGGCCGTGGATTCGAAAAGGAGCTCGTCGAGCAGCCGGCCTGATCGACCGGTACCCAGGAAGCCCTCCCACAGGTGAAGCATGCGTCCCCGGGAGTGTGATTCCAGTTCGAGCCTGAGGTGGTCACGATTTATGTCGATATCGACCAGTGGATCATGTTCGCCCCAGACGAGCTGGTGCTCGTCGGCCAGCTCGAGAAATTCTATGGGGAACACGTCCAGCGAGCTTTCGATGTATACACGGTCCATCACCAGTGGGACGCTGACCCTGCGTCTTCGCCATCGGGCAACCAACGGCCTGAGCGATTCAAGCAGGGCGGGGGTCACTTCTCTGGCCACTATCAGAAGGGATAGGGGGGTGCGTCGGCGATGGTATCCCGGCCGGCAGATGTCGCCGTAAAGGGACACTGACTCCAGCTGGTTGGCCAGAGCTACGCGAAGTTGTTCGAGCACTCGGTCCAGGGTGCGGCGGTCTCGGGGGTAAAGCTCCATGTGTGGATAATAGCCAGTGGGCGCCGCCATTCCGACCTGCAACGCCTGTGGGTCGTCAATATCCCGTATGGTGCGAAAATGCGGCCGCACGAAAGTGCGAGAATTATTCACACCTTACCGCGCTGGCCGATTGCTTGGTTCGGGCCGAAAGGCTCTCGTAATCCCGTGTGGTGCCAAAATTCGGCCGAGCAAAAACGCGAGCGATGACGCGGTCTTGCTTGCGGCGTTAGTGAACAGCCACAGCCTACCGTTGGCCCTGGAATCAGCCTAGGCTCTCCCTTGGTGCACAACTCGTGATCTCGATCCATACTGGTAGTTTACCCGCGGATTCGAGGTTCCCCATGAGCACTTTCAAACGCAGTCAGCTCGAGTATGTGAAGAAGGCCTATCGCATCAGGAATTGGCGCGAGTACGAGGCAGGTCTACGCGACCGCGGGAGCCTGACTGTCTTGATCCGCAAATAGCGACCAGTAGGTAGTTCGACGCACACCTATCCGTGCTTCATGATTATTCCTGTCCCTCCCTTCGGCCATGAAAAATCAATGGCGTTCTCAGGGCAGACAAACCAGCAGGCACCGCACTCGCAGCATGTTTCGTATGATTGGATCTTTGACTTGTGGTTTCTCAATTCGAAGCAATCGACGAAACACGGCTTGATGCAAGCACCACAGCCATTACATAATTCGGATCTCACCTTTATGAAATCCCCTGTTCCAGAAACCCACTCGCAGCCGTAGATAAGATTGTTCTTGGCTTGCTCATAGATCTCTTGTGACATGTCTTTGCCCTCTCTCGAGATGGTCACATCGGCTCCTGAAGTACGAGGGGCCACATGTATGCCTCCATGACGTGTCTCTTTATACTGCCGATGTCGGAAGAACGAAAAATATCTCTGCGGCCGTAATTACTCATAAGCGGCAAAATAGGAGAATTTCTCCACTTGTCTTCATACTGCTTTAGAACGTCTTTCGAAGCATCGCTCTTCGAGAGCGCTTCCGCAGCAACCTCCGCAGCCATCCTCCCGGAAAGCAAGGCCTGGGGGATGCCGGCACTCGAAGCCGTCCCCATGAATCCAGCAGCATCGCCCGTGACTAGGATTCCGTTGCCATAGGTGTTGTCATGTCCCCTCAGAAGTCCCTGAAGGCCCTCGAAGGTAGGATAGGGGCGCCACATCCTGGCTCTCAGTGTTGCCCGGCTGAACCTGTCACGGTACCACGGCAATTCGAAGAAGCTTCTATACAACTTGTCGTAATCTCGGCGCTCCTTGCCCAGGTAGGTCAGGCTCGTTCCGCCTTCGACATGAAAACTGTTGCCATAAGGAAATATCCCTAGATATACGAAATGCTCGGGCAGTAGAGCCCGTTCTGGATCCCAGAACACGTGAAACGTGCTCCCGCCCAGTGCTTCCTCCAGTTCCTCTCGGGAAGGCATGACCATGTCATAGGCTACTAGGTGCAGAATATTATCCGGCTGTAGCTTTCTTCTAAGGCCGGCTTGAATTGCCGTCATGGACCACATGCCATCAGCTGCGATAACCACGTCGGATCGGATCTCGTCTCCGTTGTCCGTGACAATCCCCCGTACTTGGCCTCTCTCCTTGATGACGGATGAACTGACGGTCGAAGTTCGCAGTTCCGCGCCGGCCTCTTGAGCCTTCTCCGCCAGCCAGTTCAGAAAGTTACGACAATAGATCATCGGGATCTCAAAGGGTGAGTCGACTTGGACCGTCGTGTGAACATTGCAATCTTCGAGGAGATGATTGCAGACGCTGTTCACGTACCTTTCTACGGGGGCGTCTGCCAGCCATGGCATCTCGAGAAAGATCCATGGGGGCACCCCGCATCCGGACAGTATCTTGTCGCCGGGGTGAATCCCACGTTCCAGGATAAGGGTCTTCAGTCCCTTCTCCGCGGCTTCTTTCCCTGCCGCCAACCCTGAGAACGAACCGCCGACTACCACTACGTCGTATTTGTGATCGGGCATAGCTTTCTCAACGCGCTTCTGATTCGAGGATTTCTGATTGCTCCACCATTGACGCCTCGACTCTCCACCATGGGTTTCCATCGCGCCGCCCCGTATGGTGCCGAAAGTGGCCGACCAAAAACGCGAGCGATGACACGGTCTTGCTTGCGGCGTTAGCGAACAGCCACAGCCTACCGTTGGCCCTGGCGGCAGCTTACGCTCTGGTCCGTGCTTACGCCATCCTTCCAATTCCTCGCTGCGACCATGGCCGGCTGGGTGAACCGGAGCCAGCAAGACGTCATCGACTACCTGCAGGCGGAAGATCGGATTCTGCGGGAGCGCCTCGGTGGCCGGCGGGTGCGCTTCGCGGACGCCGAGCGGTGCAGGCTGGCTGCGGTGGCGAAGAGGGTGGGGCGCGATCGCCGCCACGGACTTCTTCAACGTCGAGGTGCTGACGCTGAAGGGGCTGGTGCGCTGAAATATTACTATCGAGAGGCTGCGTAGGGTTCGGCCGAATATTGGCACACGACGGGAAACGCGGCTCTCATCCCGATTCATGCACCAACGCCGGCATGAATCGAAATCAGCTCGAACGCTCCCTGAAATACGAATTCTCATGCAGCTTGCTCAACTTGACAATGCCGAACGACGGCACGCAGAGTGTGACTCTAGGCGGTGCCGGGAGCTATAATGGGTGTGTGGAGATCCGTGCCTCGATCCGTATGGCTCCGCATGGCTCCACCGTTCCTACCGCCTAGAGTCTGCCATGTCGGCCCTGGAACTATCTACCGGCATCGACTCGCTTGATCGCATCATCGAGCGGCTCGCACTTGGCGACAACGTCGTGTGGCTTGTCTCGTCCCCGGAGCAGTATGACTACTTTGCGACCAGGTTTGTGGAACGCTGCGTGGAATCCGCGAAGGATCTGACCTACGTCCACTTTGACACTCGTGTCGACCATGCTGCCCTGTCGGGCGCTGACAACATAGAGATTCTGGAGCTAGATCCTGCTGACGGACCGGATCTGAACCTGCTGCAGCTACGGGAGCACATTGCAGCCTGCCACGCGGGGTCCCACTACCTGTTCGATAACCTGTCCATTCTGAGCGAGAGATGGCGGGACGACGATGCTTTCGTGCGCTTCTTCCGCAGCACTTGCCCGCTGCTGTTCGAGATGGAGGCCGTCGCCTACTTCGCGCTGCTCAAGGGAATGCAGTCCAACCAGGCGGTTGCCCGAATCCGCGACACGGCGCAGATACTGCTGGACGTCTACGAGAGCGGCGGCGTCGTGCTGATGCAACCGATCAAGGTGTGGGATCGCTACTCTGAGCAGATGTTCAAGACGCATGTGCTCTCGGCCGGGCAGCTCATTCCGCTGGAATCCCTGCAGGCCCTCAGCGCGCATCCGGTCGCGGCGGAAGCGGAGCTGCTGACCGGCTACACGGAGACCACACCCGCAGCGGGCACCGCGTCGATGCGGGAAGAGCTGATCCGAAGCATTATCAGCACGCGGCCGGAATACATCCGTGTCGCGAGGGAGCATTTCTCTGTAAACGACATACTGCAGATCAGGAGCCGCATCATCGGCAGTGGCACTGTCGGCGGAAAGGCGGCCGGCGTCCTCCTATCCAACCGCATCCTCAGAGAGAAGTGCGTCGAAGAGGGCCGGGAAGAGCTGTTGAGCCAGCTGCGGGAGCCCGAGTCCTATTTCGTGGGATCGGATGTTTACTTCAACTTCCTCATCAACAACAACCTGATGCACCTGTTGGAGATGAAGTACCGGGAGCCAGCGGAGATCAAGGAGGCGTTTCCGGGTATACAGGCCCGCTTTCAAACGGGCAAGTTCCCGCGCGCGGTGCGCAACGGGCTTGGCGAAGTCATCCGGGTCCTTCAAGGCCATCCGATCATCGTCCGCTCCTCGAGCCTGCTCGAGGACAGTTTCCAGACCTCGTTCGCCGGCAAGTATGAAAGCATCTTCCTGGGCAATCAGGGGAGTTCCAGCGAATGCCTGGAGCGACTCCTCGACGCTATCAAGGAGGTCTACGCGTCGACCCTCGGCTCCGACGCCATTGCTTACCGCAAACGGCACGGCCTGCTCGAGCTCCGCGAGCACATGGCCATACTAATCCAGAAGGTCGAGGGCCACGCGCATGAAGGCTTGTTTTACCCTCCTATGGCGGGCGTCGCGTTCAGCCGCAATCCCTATCCGTGGAGCGAGCGGATCGATCAGCGCGCGGGATTGGTGCGGCTGGTGTTCGGGCTGGGCACACGTGCCGTTGATCGGGTGGAGGCCGACTATCCCCGACTGCTCGCGCTCAGCCACCCGAGCCTGCATCCGGACGGGGGCTACCGGAGCTCTCGCCGTTACCACCAGAAGCAGATGGACGCTATCAACCTGAAGGCGGACGCGTTGGAGACGCATACCATCGCCTCGCATAACGTCGCCACACATCCAGTCGCATTCTACGTGTTCTCCATCTTCGAAGAGGGTTTTATGCGAGCCCCTAGCCATCACTACTTGTCGGACAAACGCGGGAGCTTGTCCGTGACGTTCGAGAATCTCATCGCCCGAACAGACTTCGTTGAGCTCATCCGCTATGTCCTGGAGAAAGTCGAAGAATCTTATTGCTACCCCGTGGATATCGAGTTCGCGTTAGACGTGGATAAGGGGGGACGCTCCAGGTTCTGCCTGCTGCAGTGTCGGCCCCTGACTGTTCGCACGGAGTTCCAGCCCGCCGACGCCCCTCCCGACCTGCCGAAAGAGCGGATACTGTTCACCACGCACAAAGGGGTCCCGAACGGCGAATTGCACGGGATTCGCTACGTGGTCATGATTGATAGCCGCAGTTATGACCAGACGCCCGACGGTGCCACGCGCAGTCGGTTGGCGAGGGCCGTGGGTGCCTTGAACGTGCATCCGCTGGTCCGGGAAGGCCAGTTCGTGTTGATTGGCCCGGGGCGCTGGGGGTCGACCGACATCAAGCTCGGCGTGCCCGTCACCTATTCGGAAATCAACAACTCTCGGCTCCTGGTTGAGATGGCCCGTACCAAGCCCGGATACACGCCGGAGCTCTCCTACGGAACGCACTTCTTGCAGGAGGTCGTGGAGTCTGAGATATTCTAC
>PIVZ01000007.1 GCA_003354045.1 bacterium | reverse complement strand
CCTCGACCAGCGCGAAGATCGCATCCGCCAGGTCGTTTGCCGCGTCCTCCGAGGCTAGCGCCGTTCCGCCGGTGGCATTCGCGATGTCCTGCATCAGCGGGAAGATGCAGTCGCCCTCGTCCGGGTCCGAGCCGAGGATCGGCGATACCGTCGCGCCGTTGGCGTTGGCGACCGCGATCGCGTTGGTGATTGAATCGCGATCCGAGCCTGGGTCGTTACAGCTGTCGCCGTCCTGGGGGCCCTCGTCGCTGATCGGGACGATCACGCGCAGAGAGTCCGCCGTCCACGGGAAGTTCGCAGCCACAACTGCCGTGGCGGGTCCCCAGTCCTCGGTATCATCAAGAAAGTCGGCGCCGCCGGTGCCCGGCACGGCGGTCCCCAGGCTGGTGACTTTGTCGAGCAGGCAGTTGTAGCTGTTGAAGTCATCGACGTCGTCGCGATCCTCGGTGATGCCGAGGATCGTGGCGTTGATGTCGGCTCCGAGAGCGACCAGGTCGGCCTGTACGTCAGCGATGCCCTCACACAGGGCCGCTGCCTCGTCATCCATCGAGCCAGAGGTGTCCATTATGAAGACGAGATCCACGGTCGGGCACAGGAGGAAGAGGAGATTGCCGGCGCCGTCATCACAGCTCGCCAAACCACTGGCGAGCACTCCACACAAAGTTAATCGTCCTAAGAGCTTCGTGACACGATTCTGCTTGAAGAGCCTTTTCATGGTACCCCCATGCTGTTGGTTGTTGTAACGCTCGAGTTGTTCGGGTGCGAGGCCGCCATCATGGCGACACCGCCACGCCGCAGAGACTAGACCAAAGCTACCACTTTGTCATCTGGCCCGGAAAAGGGAGGCTGCACAGGTGTCCGCGCCAGGCAGGCGGCGCAAGGTATGGAGTGGAGGGTGGAAAGGATGGCCCGGGGGTCGGTGGCGGTGGGCCCGGGCCATCCTTGTTGGGGTCGTGTCGAAGCCGTCCCGGTTTGTTAGGTGGGTTGACGGCGTTCGGCTACGACCCGTCGAAATCCCCGCTGAGAGTCGAGGAGAAGACCCACAGCGGCGATTCCACGGTCAGGCCGGCCTACTGTGCGTGGCTCGCGAGATACGACGCTACCCCTTCGGCCGTGGGCTGCATCGCATCTTCGCCTTCGCGCCAGTTCGCCGGACACACTTCGCCGTGCTCCTCGGTGTACTGCAGGGCATCGAGGATGCGTAGGGCCTCGTCTACGTTGCGGCCCAGCGGCAGGTCGTTGACGAGTGCGTGCTTTACGATGCCCTCCTTGTCGATGAGGAACAGGCCGCGAAGGGCGATGGAGTCGTCGATCAGCACGCCGTAATCGCGTGCGATTTCCTTCTTGAGGTCGGCCACCAGCGGGTACTGCACGTTACCGATCCCACCCTCGCTACGCTCGGTCTCTTTCCAGGCGAGGTGAGTGAAATGGGAGTCCACCGAGACCCCGATCAGCTGGCAGTTCTTCTTCTCGAACTCGGCTACCTTACGGTCGAACGCGATGATCTCGGACGGGCAGACGAAGGTGAAGTCCAGCGGGTAGAAGAAAAGCGCGACGTACTTGCCCCGATAGTCGGAAAGGCTCATCTCCTCGAAACTGTTGTCCGCCATGACGGCGGTGGCTGTGAAATCCGGTGCTTCCTGCGTGACGAGTGTGCTCATGGTTGCATTCCCTCTGTTTGAATTGAGTCGCTCCTCGGTCGCGACATGGGCAATATACGATATCGCAGCGCATAGGTAAAATCGATAATATCGATATCGTGATCGAGTTTATCGATCGCAATCAGGCGTGTTCGAGGCTCACCTCACCGCGCGACCCAGTCCGCCGGAAAGTTGCCGACGCTGCCGGGTACGGCCTGGCCGGCCGCGGGAATGGGCCCCGGCCGGAACTCTAGAGGATCTCGACGATTTCGAGATCCTTGGGCTTGAGCTCACGCAGCTCGCGGGGCACGGCCTTGATGATCTGCTCCTCGAGGGCGTCGATCACACGCTTTCGCAGGACGCTTCGCCCGTAGACGAGAGATACCTCTCTGGTGGGCACGGGGTGGTGGAATTTGCGCACCAGCTTGCGGTGCTGGGGAGAAAGCTGGCTCACGGCGAGATGGGGAAGGATAGTGTAGCCCGAGCTCGTGAGCACCATCTTCTTGAGAGTCTCCAAGTTGCCGCTCTCGAAGCGGATGTTGCCGCCGATGTGGTCCTCGCCTCGGTGCTCGGCGCAGATCTTGAGGACCTGGTCGCGGAAGCAGTTGCCCTTGTTCAGCAGCCAGATCTCGTCGAGGTTGAGATCTTCCTCCCGGACCTTTTTCTTGGCTGTAAGCGGATGGTCCGGTGCGACGAAGAGGTAGAAAGGCTCGTAGTAGAGCACCCTCTCGGTCAAGGAGTTTTCGTGCAACGGCGTGACCAGCAGCCCGGCGTCGATCTCGTCTTCGGCAAGCAGCTCGACGATATCTTCGGTCTTGCACTCCTCGATGACCAGGTTCACGCTCGGGTATTTCTTGACGAAGTCCTTGAGGAAGAGCGGCAAGATGTAGGTGGAAAGGGTGGGGATGACCGCCAAGCGGAAGTCGCCTCCGAGCTCGTCTCTGGCCCGTTCGACGAGATCGATTAGCCGCTTCTTCTCTCGAATCACGACCTTGGCTTGTTCGATGAGTGTCTCGCCCTCGGCAGTCGGCAGTATCGGGCTCTTGGAGCGATCGAAGACGATCAGGCCGAGCTCGTCCTCGAGCTTTTGCACCTGCATGCTCAGTGTGGGCTGGGTTACGAAACAGGCTCTTGCCGCTTTTCCGAAGTGCCTGTACTTGTTGACGGCCAGGATGTACTCGAGCTGGGTCAGCGTCATTACTCTCCTCACGGCCCAGGTAATGGATAGCTCGAATCTATGGAAACATCAAGATTATTGATTTGACCTATTGAGAAAAAGATTCCATATTGGGGCACAAGGAATCACAGGAGAACGCCATGAACCACGCACTTCCAGACCTACCCTATGCGACCGACGCTCTGGAGCCGCACATTTCTGCGGAGACCCTCGACTTTCACCACGGCAAGCACCACCGGACTTACGTGGGCAAGCTGAACGAGGGGATTGCCGGCACCGAGTACGAAAACATGTCGCTAGACGACATCGTCACGAGCGCCGGCGGCGGCATCTTCAACAACGCGGCACAGCACTGGAATCACTCCTTTTACTGGAACTGCCTCTCGCCCGACGGAGGCGGTGCGCCTACCGGCAATCTTGCGGCGGCGATCGACGCGAGCTGGGGATCCTTCGAGGAGTTCAAGAGCGCGCTGACTCAGTCGGCGGTGACGAACTTCGGCTCCGGCTGGACCTGGCTCGTGAAGAACTCCGACGGTGAGCTCGAGATCGTCAACACCGGCAACGCGGGCAACCCGCTGACCGACGGCAAGACGCCGATCCTCACTGTAGACGTGTGGGAGCATGCCTACTACATCGACTACCGGAACGCCCGGCCGAAGTACCTCGAGGCCTTCTGGGGGTTGGTGAACTGGGACTTCGCCGCCGGCAATCTGTAGGCGGCGAGGCCGACCTTCACCGCATAGACGATTAATGCCGCCGGTCTCTTTGTCCGCAAGGTGACCGGCGGCGTCGATCGCCCCGTGGCGACGGCCGCGGACGCCAGCCCGGGCTAGTGGGCTCCGCCGGACAGGTGGAGCCCCGCGACGCCGCCGATGATGACGGCGATGCTCGCCACCTTTGCCGCCGTAAGCGGCTCCCCGAAGTAGACGAGGCCCACGCATGTGACCAGGGCAGTGCCCAGGCCACTCCAGATCGCATAGGCCACTGCCAGGTCTATGTGCTTGATCGAGTAGGTCAGTGCGACGAAGGAAAGCGTATAGAAAACGAATATGGCGATGGAAGGAGCCAACCTCGCGAAGCCATCGGAGAGCTTCATGGCCGTGGTCCCGCACACCTCCAAAGCGATCGCTGAAACTAGCAAGACCCATGGATTCATAATCGTCTCCGTTCCCTTCTGAAGGTGTTCGGCCGGGCGTATCTAACCTGGCAGCCCGGGTAGGAACAACCTGCGGGATGTCTTGACTCGCCTGTCTGGCATCAGGAAGATGCCTCACTTGACCGAGGTCTCTCGGTCCGGGAGGTGGCAATGAGAAAGAGCGTCGGACTGACATCAGCGCTGGTCGGGGTTCTCGCGGTCTACGTTGCGGCCTGCGTCGATCCGCAGGAAGTCTCGGAAATGAAGGGCCGCGTGGACGAGATCCAAGCCGAGCAAAAGGACGTGCTGGCCAAACTCGATGCGCTAGCCAAGGGCCAAAAGGCCATCCTGGCCAAGGCGCCGGCCGCCGCCAAGCCGACCCGGCCGACGGAAGACCCCAACAAGGTCTACGAAGTTCCGGTCGGCAACTCCTACGTGAAGGGCGCCAAGGACGCTTCGGTCACCCTCGTGGAGTTCTCGGACTTTCAATGACCGTTCTGCTCTCAGGCCGCCAGTTTGGTGGCCCAGCTTCTCAAAGCCTTCCCGAATGACCTCAAGTTCGTCTACAAGAACTACCCGCTGCCCTTCCACAAGCAGGCCATGCCCGCGTCCAAGGCGGCAATTGCCGCCGGTAAGCAAGACAAGTTCTGGGAGATGCACGATTTGATCTTCAAGAACTACCGCTCGCTCGCCGACGACAAGTACGCCGAGTGGGCCGGTGAGCTCGGTCTCGACGTGGAGAAATTCAAGGCCGATATGGTCTCTCCGGAGACCCAGGCCATGGTCACCGAAGAGATGAAGCAGGCCTCGAAGGCGGGAGTGCGTGGCACGCCTACCTTCTTCATCAACGGCAAGAAGCCGTCGGGCCGCTCCTTCGAGCTCTACAAGAGCCTCATCGAAGCCGAGCTCGAGAAGAAGAAATCATAGACGTTTCCGGCTCTCGCAGTCCGTTCCCGTTGCCGTCAGGCGCGTCGCTGTCGAGCCAGGCGTAGATCGTCGGCACCACGAACATGTTGAGCAGCGTCGAGCTCAGCAGCCCGCCGAGGATGACCACTCCCATCGGTGCCTGGATCTCGTTGCCGGGATGATCGCCGGCCAACACCAAGGGGATGAGGGCCAGCCCGGCGCATAGCGCGGTCATCAGTACCGGGGAGAGGCGCTCGAGAGAGCCACGCTCGACGGCCTCATCCAAGGAGGCACCCTCGACAGTGCGCAGGTGCTCGTAGTGTGAGATGAGCATGATGCCGTTTCTGGTGGCGATGCCGAACAATGTGATGAAGCCGACCAACGAGGCCACGCTCAAGACGCCGTCCGTGAGATAGACCGCGACCACTCCGCCGACCAGCGCCAGCGGTAGATTGACCATGATGAGCAGCGCGCTCTTCACCGACCTGAATGCCAGGAAGAGCAGCAAGAAGATCGCGGCGATTACCACCAGGCTCAGCCAACCGATGGTTCGAGTGGCCTGACTTTCGCTCTCGAACTGGCCTCCATAGACGACGTAGTACCCTTGCGGGAGCTCGACCTTGCTCTCGATGCCGCGGCGAATGTCGTCCACGACGCCACGAAGGTCGCGCCCGTGGACGTTGGCCATGATCACGATCTTGCGCTGGCCGTTCTCGCGAGAGATGAAGTTGGGTCCCACGCCGTCACGAATATCAGCGAGCATCTTCAGCGGGACCTTCGTGCCCACCGGTGTGTCGATCAGTGTATTGCGGATCGAATCGAGGTCTGCGCGTTGATCGTCGAGGTAGCGAACCACCAGATCGTAGCTGCGACCGCCATCGAGCACCTGGCTGACCACGTGCCCGGCGTAGGCCGCCTCTATGATCTCAGCGAGCGCGCCCGTTCGCAGGCCGTATCGCGAGATACGCTCGCGGTCGAACGAGAGGTGAAGCTGCGGGATCTCCACCTGCTGTTCCACCGAGAGATCCACCACGCCGTCCACCGCAGACATGGCTCCACGGATCTTCTCGGCGTTCATTCGAAGCTCGGCCAGATCTTCTCCGAACAGCTTGATGGCAATGCTGGCCCGTGTTCCCGAGAGAATGTGGTCGATGCGGTGGGAGAGCGGTTGTCCCACGAGTATGACCATCCCGGAGATAGAGCCGAGCTCTTCCCTCAAAGCGGCCAAGAATTCTCCTTTCGAGCGGTCGCGCATTTCGAGGCGGACGTCGATCTCGGCCGAGTTCACGCTCTGAGCGTGCTCGTCGAGCTCGGCGCGGCCGGTGCGGCGCGCGGTGGTGACGACTTCAGGAAAGGAAAGCAGAGTCTCCTCGACCCGTTTGCCGAGGCGGTCCGACGCCTCGAGCGACGTTCCGGGAAACGTCACGGCGCTCAAACTCAGAGCTCCCTCATTGAAGTCGGGCAGGAACGTGCGTCCGAGAAATCCGGCCAGGATCAGCGCCAGTACCAACAAAGACGTGCTCGAGGCGGCAATCGTCGATGGGCGCCTTACGGCCGCTCTCAGGGCGGGAAGATAGAGCCTTTTGAGACGGCGTACGACGAAACTGTCCCCGTGCTCAACGGCCTTGGCCCGTGGCAGAGCGTAGGCGCACAGTGCCGGCGTCAGGGTCAGCGCAACGACCAAGGATGCGAATATCGCCACCAGGTAGGCCAGGCCCAGCGGTGCGAGCAACCGTCCCTCGACTCCCGTCAGAAAGAAGATGGGGACGAAGACGACCATGACGATCAAGGTCGCGAACACGATAGAACCGCGTATCTCTCGTGAGGCCTCGTATGTGACCTCGAGTGAAGGTCTTCTCTCTTCTTCCGGCCGTTGGCGGTTTTCTCGAAGCCTGCGGAAAACGTTCTCCACGTCGATGATGGCATCGTCCACCAGTGCGCCGATGGCGATGGTCAGCCCGCCGAGTGTCATGGTGTTGATCGTCGCCCCGGACAGCTTCATGACCAAAACGGAGACGATCAGCGAGACCGGCAGTGCCGCCAGGGAGATGAGGGTGGTGCGGGAATTCCCCAGGAAGAGAAAGAGGATGATCGCCACCAGCACCGCACCGTCTCTCAATGCCTCGGCGACGTTGCCGACCGCGGTCTCGATGAAGTCCGATTGTCTGAAGAGCTGACGCTCGATCTTCATACCCTCGGGTAGCGTCCTTTCGATTTCGTCCAAGCGCCTGTCGATATCTCGAGTCAGCTCGAGGGTGTTCGCGCTCGGCTGCTTCAAGATCGCCAGGATGACTGCGGGCTCTGCGTTGGCCGAGCCCTCGCCGCGCTTCACCGCCGCGCCGATCACGACCTCGCCGACCTGGTCCACGCGGACCGGGACCCCGTTGCGGACGGCCACGACCACGCTTTCGATGTCTCGCTGGTCGGCCACGCGGCCGAGCCCGCGGATCAAGGATTCCTGCGCGCCCTGCAACAGGAAGCCGCCGCTAGAGTTCGAGTTCGATTGTTCGACGGCATGAATGACCTGCTCGAAAGTCACGTTGAGGGCCTGGAGTTTGAGCGGATCGAGGAGAACCTGAAACTGCTTGACGGCGCCGCCGATCGGTATGATTTGAGCAACACCGGGGAGAGCGAGAAGCCGTTTGCGGATGACCCAGTCGGCGGTGTCGCGAACCTCCATGGGAGAATGCCTCTCGCTCTTGAGGCCGAGAAAAAGGATCTCGCCCATTATCGACGAGATCGGCGCGAGAGCGGGCGGACCGAGATCCGGTGGAAATTGAGCTGCAACGAGCTGCAGTTTTTCGTTGACGATCTGCCTGGCGAGGAAGATGTCGGTGTCCCATAGAAACTCGACCCACACGATCGAGTAGCCGATCGCCGAGCTGGATCGCACCCGGCGGACCGCCGTTGCGCCATTGACTGCCGACTCTATGGGAATGGTGACCAGGGTCTCGACCTCCTGGGGGGCGAGACCGTGTGCTTCGGTGAGGATGGTGACGGTCGGCGCGGTGAGGTCGGGGAGGACATCGACCGGCATGCGTAGAGCGATGACCCCGCCGTAAATGGAAAGCACGAGCGCTCCGACAATGACGACCAGCCGGTTTCTGAGGGACCAGTAGATGACTCTGTCCATGAAGGACATCGAGATTCCCCCTAGTGTACGTGGCCGTGTTCTGGAATCGCGCCAGAGGCGGCCGCGCGGCGTATCTCGTCGGCTCCCTTCGTCACCACGCGTTCTCCGGCCTCGAGGCCGTTCGTGATCTCGACCCAGCCCTTGGCGCGAAGGCCGGTTTTCGGAACTCTACGCACGAAGGTCTCGCCCTCGCTTTGCACGAAGATGACTCGCTTGCCGCCGTCTTCGAGAATCGCGGACTCGGGTACGGCCATGGCCTCGATCGGATCTCCAGTGGCGATGAATACCTTGGCGAACTGGCCGATGCGGATGACTCCGCCGGGATTTTCCATCTCGAAGATGACCGGGACCGTCCGGCTCTTCGGATCTATGACCCGGCCCACGGTTATGAGGCGGCCGTTGCGCGCATCGATAGTGAAGGGGTGCTCGTACCCTTCTACTTCGAACCAGGCGGTCGTGGCCGACTCGATCTCAGGAATGTCGGGCTCGAAGACCTTGGCAACGAGCCATACGCGAGAGAGGTCGATGACTACGAACAGGAGCTTGCCTTCCTCGACGCTGTCTCCCGAGGTCGCGTCTATCTCCACCAGAGTGCCGTCTATCGACGAGCGCACCTGAAAGGAGCCGCGGCTGCTGCTGCCGATACCGGCCGCGCCGAGGTTGTACTGTTCCAGGCGCCCGGTGGCGGCGTCGAGTCGGGCGCGTGCGATGCTCACCTCGGCGCGCGTTTCCTCGAGGCGCCGCTCCGGTATCGCCTGTTCTTCGAATAGACGTTCGAGCCGCGCCAGCTGAGCCTCGGCGGCGGCGAGCGCCGCATTGGCCGCCAGCGCTTCCGCGTCAAGCGTGGCCTGGTCGCCACCGGCGGCGAGGTAGGGCGACACGGTTGCCAGGAGTTGGCCTTTCTCGACCTTCATACCTGGCAGCGGTGTCGGCGAGGTGATGGTCACGCGCCCGCGCGCCGGCGCGGTGAGGCGCGCCTCGCGGCCGGATACCGGCGTCACCTGGCCAGTGGCCCGAACACTCCGCTGCAGCCTGTGTTTGCCGGCCGCAATGGTCGCAAACTCGGTCTTCCACTGCTGTTCCTTGGTGAATGCGATACCGTGGTCGTTCCCCTCATGGGCTAGCCCGGCATGGGCCGAGGCATCGTCAGCGAAGACGCGGCACGTACCGCCGTCGATCGTGTCCTCCAGAAGCGGGCCGCGGTAAGAGAGCGCAAAGCTGCACGGGCCCGCCGTCGTCGGGCTCATCTCGAACCGGAAGATGCCCGGGCTGGAGGGCTCCTCGGCCTGCGCCTTCAAAGTCGAGCCGTCCGCCAGTGTGATCGCGATCGACAGCACGCCGGCGGTCGATGCCTTGAAGTTGTAGAGCGTGGTCAGATGGGCGGCGAACCTGCTCGTGTGGTCGACGATTAGCGGCTCGTACTCCATGAAAAGCTCGGTCTTGTCCGCCCAAACGGTGACAGACCGCGCCTCGAGTTCCTCAGGCCCGGCTTCGTGGCCTCCGTGGGCGTCGTGACGATTTTCGCCTCCATCGTGACTGTGCTCGGCGTTATCGTGGTCGTGCCCGTGTCCACAGCCCGTCCACAGCAACGGCAGGGCGAGCAGGCAGAGAGAGACGATGGCGGCAGGATGTTTCGAAACAGATGTCATGGCGTTCCTATTGGTTCCCGGCCGAGCGCCTGCAGGAGATCGATGTGTCGTACGCGGGCTTGCAGTCGAAGATCGACGTGGCGGAGGCGGACCTCTCGAGCGGTCCGATATGCATCGAGCAGCTCGAAGACCGGACGCTCGCCTTCCCGGTAGGACACCTCGGCTCTCCTGATTAGCTTCTCGAGGCGCGGCAGTTGGTCGCCCTCGTAGCTTTCTACTTGCTTAGTCGCGCTCTCGAAGGCGTTCAGGGCTACCTCGATGTCGGTTGCCACCCGGTGCCTGGTTGCCGACAGATCCGCCTCAGCGCGTCTCACCTCCGCAGCGGCTCTGGCCTTGTCGGCCTGTCCGGAGTCGAAGATGGGTAAAGTCAGAGATACACCGGCAAGGTACCCCCACTCGGTCTCGTCCTCGGCCAACGTGGTCTTGGCGCCGCCGGAAAGCGTCAACGAGGGAACCCAGCCGCGGCGTGCGGCACCGAGGCTCAGCCTGTGCTGGGTCACACGATGCGTGGCCGCCAGGACGTCGGGCTGCTCATCAGCGGAAACCTCGTCGATGAGCGCGGCAAGCTTCTTGATGGTAGCGAGCGCCAGGTCATCGGTTGCGTCGTACTGTGCGCCGGGCTTTCCGAGTAGCATGCCCATCAGCAGACGGGTTTCGAGTAGCTCGCGCTTCGCTTCGACGATCGAGTCATCCAGCGAGAAGACCTCGATCTCCAGTCGCGCCAGATCGTACTGCGAGGCGTCGCCGGCCGCCGTTCTGGCGCGAACCGAATCGCGCAATCTCGAGAGTGCGGCGTGGGCATACTCCAGCGCAGCGAGCTGCTGCCGTCCGGCGGCCGCGTGCAGGTAGACGCGCATGCCGGTCGTCATGAGAGCGACTTTAGCGGCTGCGGCATCGGCCTGTGCGGCCTTCAACGCGTGTTCGGCGCCGTCGGTGCGCAGCGAGCGTTGCCCGGAGATCTCGAGCGGAAGATCGAAGCGGACAAAGTTCTCGGGCACTGCACGTCCGTCCTCCGAGACCTCCTCCCGGTCGTAGGCGATAGACGGGTTGGCCCACAGACCGGCAGCCGAAACCTCCGCGGCCGCCGCATCCACCCCTCCGGCTATTGTCTGGAGGCGCGGGCTCGATTCCACCAGCAGCTCGAGAAACTCGCCGGCGCTCAGGCTCTTGATCTCGGGCGTCCCTTCTTGCGCGTGAACGCCCGGTACCGCGACAAGAAGCAGCAGCGCGGCGAGCGCACGAATATAAGGCCGACCTACTACGCGTGGTAGTAGGCGATGGCCGTAGACGGCCCTTGTTTGCGGTACAGGCATGGTTGTCTCACCCAAGAATGGTTTCGAGGAAATGGTGCAGCGATTCCGCGAAGCGCGCGGATAGTGCTGCCGCCGCGAAGCAGGCCAGTAGCAGGGTCTTCGTCAGCGTCTTTGCTGCCGCAGCGCCGTCCGGACCCTCGTCTAACAAGGTGTGAATCCGCTCCGTTACGTTGCAGGCTGCAGCGAAGACCGCGGCCGGTGGCGCGAGGGGTGGACCGGGAGAACGGGCCAGCGACAGGATTGCGCTTGCCACGATGCTCGGCTTGCCCACCTCGCACGCAGCATCCAGGTCGCAGACGCGTTCACATGCGAGCTTCCACGTTGCGAGCGCGCCCGACGCCAACACCGGCGCCCCGAAGCAGGACAGAAGCCCGAGCAACGCGCGCCACCAGAGATCCCCATGGACGATGTGCGCACGTTCATGTGCGAGAAGCGCGATGCGCTGGCTCTCGTCGAGCAACGCCCATGCTGCCGTCGACACTATGACGGCCGGTGAGAAGACTCCGGCCGCGAAAGCGATCTTGTCGTCGCTCGGCACCAGGAAGCTACGGCCCGCCTCGTCGAGCGGGCGACCGGCTCTTTGCAGGCGTGTCACTGCAAGCTGCGCATGCGTGTGTGCCCAGACAGTCTGTGCCAGCCGTACCAGCACGAAGGTGGCGACGAACCCGAGGGTGGCCACCGCCCATACCTGCGAGCTCCACAGCGTTCCGTGCTCCAGGCAAAGGTGTAGATGGTTGGCATCGTCGAGACAGTGGTCGGTATCGAGAACGAGAGCGACGGTCGAATTACCGGCAAGGATGGCTGTCAATCCCGCGGCCAAGACGGGGGGGAGAACGAGAACGAGTGCCGCGGCTCGGCGCTCGGCCCAGGGACCCGATGCCTGGAGGAGGCGCTTGGTCAGTTGCAGGACGCCGCCGAGAACCAGCGAAATGGACACGCTGGTGAGCAGAAATGCCAGCGCGAAGCCGATCAAGCTCGCCGCCATCATCAGCTTCCGGTTTTCCTTCGGTTGGCTATGAGAGTTTCGAGCTTTTGCAGGTTGTCTTCGTCGAGTCCCGCGGCAGCATCGACAAAAGCCGCCAGCACCGGAGCGGCATCGGCCGATTTCGACATGAGCCCGGACACGATTCCCTCGACCATCTGCTGCTGGTGCTCGTCGCGCGACAAGGCCGGCTCGTAAACGTAGGCCAGCCCGTCCTTGGTCCGCGACAACAAACCCTTCTTGTAGAGCCGGTCGAGTGTCGTCATCACCGTGGTGTAGGCGAGCTTGCTCTTGTTGCCGAGGCGCTTGCTCACCTCGCGGACCGGCAATGGGCCGGACGCCCACAGCGCGTTCATCACCTTCTCTTCCAGAGAGCCGAGCGGATGTGCGGCTTTGGGCGACGATTCCATGGCAGCGGGATCATACGTAAATAGCTACTACAGTCAATAGTAGGTGGTCGCCGCCGGGGGGTTCTACTCGCCGACGGGTGTGCCGGCGTTGATGCAGACCAGGGTCTCCTCGGCGATCTCGAGCTCTTCGTTGGTCGGGACGACGAGCACCTTGACTGCGCTTTCTTCGCTCTGAATCTCACGCACTCCTGTGCCCGGGCTCTCGTTTCGCCCAGTGTCGAGGGTTACCCCGAGTGGCTCGAGACCCTGGCAGCAGCCGGCTCGAATGGTGAAGGAGTTCTCACCGATGCCCGCGGTGAACAAGAGCGCGTCCACACCTCCGAGCACTGCCGTGTACATGCCGATGTACTTGCGAATCCGGTAGCAGTACGCGTCGATTGCAAGACGCGCCTGCGCGTCCCCCGACTCGGCAAGACGCTCGACCTCGCGCATGTCGTTGCTGCCGCACATTCCCTCGAGGCCGCTCTCCTTGTTCAAGAGTGACTCGATACGGTCGTTCGACCAGCCGGTCTTGCGCGCGAGATAGAAGACGATGGTCGGATCGATGTCTCCGCAGCGGGTCCCCATGATCAAACCCTCGAGTGGGCTCATGCCCATCGATGTATCGACGCTCCGGCCGCCCTCGATGGCGGTCACGCTCGCCCCGTTGCCGAGATGTAGCGAGATTAGATTGAGAGACTCCACGGGTCGATGCAGATAAGTCGCCGCCTCTTTGGCGACGTAGATGTGCGAGGTTCCGTGGAAGCCGTAGCGGCGAATCTGATGCTCGGCGCACACCTCTTGCGGCAGCGCGTAGCTGTAGGCGTGCGGGGGAATGGTCTGGTGGAAGGCGGTGTCGAACACTGCGACCTGGGGGATGTCCGGGCTGCGCGCAAGCGCCACTTCGATACCGGCCAGGTTTGCCGGGTTATGAAGCGGCGCCAGGGCACTTTGCTCGCGGATGCGAGCAATCACCTGGTCGTCGATCAGTGTAGGCTCCTGGAACTCCGCTCCGCCGTGTACCACTCGGTGGCCGATGCCGGTCAACTCGCCGGCATCGCGGATGGGACCGGTGGCCTCGAAGGTGGCGACGATCTTTTGAAAGCCCTCGTCGTGGTCCGCGACGGGCTCGGCGCTCGCGAACTCTTCCATCGTGTCGCGGCCGATGCAGGTTCTGTGGGCGAGCCGGCTGGTAGGCTCGCCAATCTGTTCGAGTAGGCCCGATGCGAGCACCTTCCGCTCGCCCATGTCGAAGAGCTGATACTTGATCGAAGAGCTTCCCGAGTTGAGGACCAGGATGATCATGAACGGCTCCCGACGGCTTGCGCCTGGATGGCCGTGATCGCCACGGTGTTCACGATATCGGTCACGGTGCAGCCGCGGCTCAGGTCGTTCACGGGTTTCTCGAGCCCTTGCAGGACCGGGCCAACGGCCACTGCGCCCGCCGAGCGTTGCACGGCCTTGTAGGTGTTGTTGCCGGTGTTGAGGTCGGGGAAGATGAAAACCGTTGCCCGGCCCGCTACCTCGCTCTCGGGAAGCTTGGTGCGGGCCACACCGGTGTCCACCGCCGCGTCATACTGGATCGGGCCCTCGATCTTGAGATCGGGGCGGCGCTCTCTGGCAATACGTGTGGCTTCGCGCACCTTGTCCACATCGGCCCCTTTGCCCGACTCGCCGGTCGAATACGAGAGCATCGCCACCCGCGGCTCGACCGCGAACATGGCAGCGGTCGCTGCCGAGCCGATCGCGATGTCGGCCAACTCCTCCGCACTCGGATCCGGGTTCACCGCACAGTCTCCGTACACGAGCACGCGATCGTCGAGACACATGAAGAAGACGCTGGAGACGATCGTGTAGTCCGGGTGCAGGCGGATGATCTCGAAGGACGGCCGGATCGTGTGTTGGGTCGTGTGGACGGCCCCCGAGACCATGCCGCCTACCATACCCGCATGGACCATCATGGTGCCGAAATAGCTGACGTCCGTCATCGCATCGCCGGCCATCGCCTCGGATATGCCTTTGTGCTTCCTGAGCTCGAAGTAGGTTCGAGCGAAGTCCCGATGCAACTCCGAGCTTGCCGGGTCAACGATACCCGCGCCCTCGAGATGCAGACCGAGGTCCGCGATCTTCTTGGCTATCTCTTCTTCGTCGCCGAGCAGCGTGATATCGACGACGCCGCGCTTGAGCAGGATCTCGGCGGCGCGCAGGATGCGCTCCTCGCCACCTTCCGGCAAGACGATGTGTTGGCGGTCGCTCTTGGCCCGTTCGATCAACTCGTACTCGAACATCATCGGCGTCACCCGCGTCGAGCGAACCAGCGCGATGCGCTCTTCGAGCTCGGCCGTATCCACGTGCGATTCGAAGAGGCCGAGGGCCGAAGCGATCCTGCGCTCATCGTTCGGGGCGATGGCCGTGTGGATCGAGCCTACTCGGGCTGCGGTCGTGTAGGTGTCGGTTTCGACGGTGACGACGGCGATCGGGGCCTTTCTCAAACCTTCGATCAACCGCATGACCGGAGGCTCTGGCACCAGACCGCCGGTCAAGACCAGTCCAGCGATGTTCGGGTAGTTCTCCGAGAAGACGCTTGCCAGACTGCCGAGAATCACGTCGGCGCGGTCGCCGGAGGTGATTACGAGTGTGCCGTCTTCGACGTGATCGAGGAAGTTCGGCAAGTGCATGGCGGCGACCTTGTAGTCGCGCACGGCCCGATTGAGATCTTCCGGCTGCCCGTGAACGCAGCGTCCGCCGAGCGCACGGCTGATCGCACCCACGGTCAGTCTGGCAAGCTCGGGATCTTCGGGCAGCAGGTAGATGAATTCTCCGCCTTCGGTCGCCCGCAGCGTTTCGCGCAGTGAGTCCATCTCGCCGGGATCGACTCGATTGACCATGATCGCCAGCACCGCGCAGCCCTCCCCGGTGAACGCTTGCCGCGAGGCATGCACGGCCGCGACGAGCTCGTCGGCCGACTTCTCGCGGCCGTTCACCACGGCCACCACCTGGCAGCCGAGATGATTGGCGACGAGCGCATTGAAGTCGAACTCGAAGGCCGAGGAGACGCCGGTCAGGTCCGTCCCTTCGCAAAGGACGAAGTCGCAGCGGCTTTCCAGCTCCTTGTACTTGGAGAGAATGCCCTTGAGGAGCACGTCGTATCGCCCTTCCACGACCATGGCACGTGCTTCTTCGTGTGTGTGAGCGTAGAGGTCTTCGTAGTCCAGGCCGAGCTTGTAGCGGCCGAGAATCAGCGAGATGTCGTTGTCAGGGCTTTCGCCCGCGCGGATAACCGGCCGGAAGAACCCGACCTTGCCCGTCCGCCGGGAGAGCATCTCCATGATTCCCAGGACAACGGCGGATTTACCGCTGCGGGCTTCCATGGTCGCGACGTACAAGTTTCGTAACATCTGGGGGTCCTTCGGTCCTCTGGTGCCGATACCGGGTGCCCGGCCGTAGCGGCTGGTGCAGGCACCGCGCGCACGAGCATACGCTCTCCTTGCAGCAAGGAATAATCGACGCCGGTTTGGTGACCGCCGCGGAGCCGTGGTTGAATGCGCCTCCGCAAACCGCTCGTGAAGGAAGACAGCTTGCAAGCAACAGAGTCGAGACCACTGCCGCCAGGAGGCCTGCGCGGGTTGTTCACGATCCTCGGTCCGGGACTGGTGATCGCGGCAACCGGCGTCGGTGCCGGCGATCTGGTGGCAGCCACGGTTGCCGGCTCGCGTTACGGTCTTGCCGTGGCCTGGGCTGCGCTTGCCGGAGCGGTGCTCAAATTCACGCTAAACGAGGGGCTCGCCCGTTGGCAACTCACGACCGGGACCACCCTGATGGAAGGGTGGGCCCTGCATCTGGGCCGCTGGGTGCACTACGTATTCCTCGTCTACCTGGTGATCTGGTCGTTCGTGGTCGGCGGCGCCTTGATCACCGCCTGCGGGCTGGCCGCGCACGCGATTGCGCCGGCGCTGTCGATGAAGGTGTGGGGGGTCGTGCACTCGCTGGCCGCCGTCACGGTGGTGATCGTCTCAGGCTACGGCTCCTTCGAGCGCCTGATGAAACTCTTCATCGGCACCATGTTCGTCGCCCTCGTCGGCAGTGCCTGCTGGATGGCACCCGGCGATATGGCAGGTGGTGCAGTGCTTGCTGCCCGGGTACCTGAGGGCGGCATCGGCTATCTACTCGGCGTGATCGGCGGGGTCGGCGGCAGCGTCACGCTTCTCTCCTACGGCTACTGGATGCGGGAACGCGGTTGGAGCGGGCTCGGTTGGCTGCGTGCGGCCCGCATCGACCTCGCGGTTGCCTACGTGCTAACGGGCCTGTTCGGCGTGGCCGTGGTGGTCCTGGCCGCTCGCACGCTGCACGTCGATGCCGTAGCGGTCCAGGGCAGCGACAGCGTGCTTCGCATGGCGGCCATGCTCGACTCCGGCCTCGGCAGCGCCGGCCGCTGGGCCTTCCTGGTCGGCTTCTGGGGAGCCGTGGCCACGTCCATGCTCGGCGTTTGGCAGGGCGTGCCCTATCTGTTCTGCGATTTCGTATCGCTGATGAAGCGGGACACGTCCGAGCGTCGCGCTGAGGCGGTCTCTACCCGCTCGCCATGGTACCGCGGTTACCTGCTGTGGCTTGCCGCTGCACCGATCTCACTGCTGTTCTTCGACAGGCCGGTGGCGATAGTAGTCGCCTACTCGATTCTCGGCGCGCTGTTCATGCCGTTCCTGGCGGCCACCCTGCTCTATCTCGGCTTTCGGGGTGGCAAGGGCGATTCGTCGTATACGAACCGGTGGCCGTCAGTTGCCGGCCTCGTTCTGTGTCTCGTGCTGTTCGGCTATCTCGCCGTACGCCAGGTGGCGGCGTGGCTGTGACGGTCGCGGAGAGGCGAGTGATGAGACATTCGAGTTCGGACGGCGGAACGCTCGCGTAGACGAGGCCAGGCCCCGATACCGGTCAGTCCGGCGTGGTCAGGCGGCCAAAGAAGCGTCCGGCGTCGTCCACCAAGACGTAGAGGCACGGGACCAGCACCAGCGTTATCGTGGTGGCAAAGACGATCCCGTGTCCCAGCGAGATCGCCATCGGCACCATGAAACGGGCTTGCCTGGAGGTCTCGAAGATCATCGGGGCAAGCCCGCCGAAGGTAGTGAGCGTGGTGAGGATCACCGGCCGGAAGCGCCGGGTTCCGGCCAGCCGCATCGCCTCGATGGCGCTGGCCCCTTCACGGCGCCGCCGATTGCCGTAGTCGATGAGGACCAGCGAATCGTTAACGACCACGCCGGCGAGCGCAATCATTCCCATCAGGCTGAGGATGCTCAGGCTGTAACCCATGATGACGTGTCCGAGCACCGCGCCGACGAAGCCGAACGGAATCGCGGCCATGACGACCAGCGGCTGGACGTAGCTGCCGAACGGGATGACCAGCAACGCGTAGATCGTGACGAGCGCGAACAACAGTCCGACGACCAGGGCGCGTGCGCTGTCGCGTATATGCGCCTGTCTGCCCTCGTATCCGTGGCTGAGACCCGGGTAGTCGTCGATCAGTGCCGGTAGGATCTCCGCGTTCAGCGTTGCCATGACTTGATTGGTCTCGCCGATGGGCACCACGTCGGCGGTGACGCTAACGGTGCGGCGCCCGTCGCGGCGGTCGATGGAGGTGTAGGCGCGACCGCGCTCTACGTCCGCGACGTGCATGAGCGGGACGTCGCGCCCCGAGGGCGCGCGGATCAGAAGTTTCTCTACGTCGTACTCGCGCACGCGCTCCGCTTCGGGAAGACGCACCATCACCCTGACCTCGCTGCGGCCGCGCTGCTGGCGCAGCGCCTCGGAGCCATAGAAGGCGCTGCGCACCTGACGGGCCAGATCGCTCACCGTCAATCCCAGGCTGTGTCCTTCGGTGCGTAGCGTGAAGTCGTACTGCCGCTTGCCAGGTGTGAATCCGTCGTCGATGTCCTTGACGTTGGGGAACTCGGCCAGCCGCGCGGCGAGATCGGCGCTTGCGCGGTCGAGCACCTCGATGTCGCGGTGGCTGAGCTCCACCGTGAGCGCGGCGCCCGATCCCGGTCCGCCTCTGTCGGCCTGGAAACGCAACGATTCGAGCCCGACGATCTCGCCGGCGGCCTCTCGCCACAGTTGAGTCACACGCTCGGTATTGAGCGGCCGGACGTCCGGGTCGGTGAGATAGGCCGTGATCTCCACCTTGTTCTCGTTGATCAGAGCGAAGATCCCCTCCATCAACTCATCGCCGCCGTTTGCTTCGGCGACCTCGCGCATGGTTGCCGTGAGCCGTTCGCGCACTTCTTCGGCGCGCGCCACAGGGCTGCCGTAGGGGAGGGTCGCCGTCACGAAAGCAACGTTGGATTCCACGCGGGGCATGAGGATGAAGCCGAGCCGCCCGCTACGCGCGTAGCCGCCCACAGCCGCCAGTATCGCCACGCCGGTGGCCAGGGTCACCAGGCGGTGGCGCAGACACAGATCGAGAAAGGGTGCGTATATCTCGTGGATGAAACGGACCACCATCCGGCTGAAGGCCTGCTGGCGCTCATGGAGCGTGCGCGCGATGCCGGTCCTCTCGCGCCGCCGCGAGTGGGCCAGGTGAGCGGGCAGGATCACCAGCGACTCGACCCACGAGATCAAGAAGACGGTGATCACTACCAGCGGGATCACACCCCATATCTTGCCGACGAAACCGGGCACCATGTATAGCGGCGCAAAGGCCACGATGTTGGTGATGATGCTGAAGCTGACCGGCATGGCCACGTCGCGCGCGCCTTGGATGGCCGATTCCATGATGCCCATGCCGCGGCTGCGGTACTCGTATATGTTTTCGCCGGCCACGATGGCATCGTCCACGACGATGCCGAGCGCCATGATGAAGGCGAACATGGAGATCATGTTGATCGACACACCCATGGCGGGGAGGAAGAGAAAGGCGCCGAGGAAGGAGGTGGGGATGCCGAGAGTGACCCAGAACGCGAGCCTGAACTCGAGAAACAGCGCGAGCAGCATCATTACCAGGGAAAGCCCGATGAAGGCATTCCTGAGCAGGAGCCGCAGCCTCTGGCGGTAGTGTGAGGAGCGATCTCTGTTGATCACGTACTCGATACCGGGCGGAAGGTCGGCGCTGATTTCCTCCATGGTGCGGCGAACGGCATCGGACACGCCGATGGGTGTCTGCTCGCCGATACGCGAGACCGACAAGCCGATGCTCGGCAGCCCGTCGTAAGTGGCCACGACGTCCGACTCCTCGAAACCGTCGCGTACCTCCGCGATGTCCTCCAAGCGGACCACCGAGCCGCCGGCCGTCGCGATGATCGGTATCTCGCCGAACTCGTGCGCCCAATCGCGCCGCTCGGTGACGCGCAGCAGGATGTCGCCGCCGTCGGTTTCCACGCTGCCGCCGGGCAGCTCCAATGCGGTGGCGGCGATCTTACGGGCCACTCCGTCGAGCGTCAGACTGTAGGCTCGTAGGTTTGCCTGCGACACGTCAACGTGGACCTCGTAGCGGCGGGCCCCGAGAAGCTCCACCTGCGAGATCTCCTCGTCCTGAAGGAGACGGTCGCGGACCTGCTCGGCCAGCTCGCGCAGCACCCATTCGCTGGCATCGCCGTAGAGCTGGAGCGTGAGCACTCCGCGGCGGCGCGTGATCAGCACTACCTGCGGTTCCTCGGCGTCCAAGGGCAGGGTGCGAATGCGATCGATCTCCTGCTTGATGTCCTGGTAGACCTTCTGGTTGTCGCCGCCCTCGTAGAGCTCGGCTTCGATGCTGGCGAATCCTTCGTTTGCCGTGGCGTGGACCTGCTTGATGCCATCGAGTCCACGGATGGCCTCCTCGATGGAAAGGACTATGCCTTGCTCGACCTCTTCGGGGCTGGCGCCGGGGTAGGCGACCGTCGTCGATACCACATCGAGGTCGAATGCCGGAAAGACCTCCTTCTTGATGCTCAGCGCGAACAGCAGGCCGCCGATCAAGCAGACGAGCATCAGCAGGTTCGGGGTGACGCGGTTGTGCGTCATCCACGAGATGACGCCCGGCGAAGGCTTGTGGGTTTCAGCCTGCCGGTCGCGATCCGTCATCGGTCTTGGCCTCTGTTTCGTCTTGCTCGGAAGTGAATGAGGGATCCGCGACGGCCTTCAGCGGACGTTCCTCACGCATACGGAGCGGCATGCCGTTTACCGGGGCGGACAGATCGGTGACGATGACTCTCTCTCCGGCCTCGATGCCCGTCGAGATGAGCACCTCGTTTCGTCCGCGGTAGGCGATCTCCACCTCGCGGATTCTCAGCTTGTCTTCGTCGTCCATTACCCAGACCCGCGCGTCGTCGTGCAGCAGCCCGCGCCCGAGCGGTACCACCGAGCGCAGGCGGTTACCGTCGATCTCGACCCGCACGTAAGAGCCGATCAGCAGAATCGGGTCGTCTTCGTTCGCGTCTTCGAGGCTCAAGGGGTCATCGATGGTGAGGATGAGACGGGCCATGCGACCTTCGGGCTCGAGGTCTCCGGCCAGGCGTGTGACCCGGGCGTTGCGATACTGCTCGGGTCCCCAGGCGGTCTCGTTGTAGACGCGTACGACGGAGCCCGGCTCGCCGCCGCGGCGTGGAATCTGTAACCAGCGCAGGTCGTCCACTGGCAACGACACCTCGATCCAGTAGGCGTCCGTGCCGACCAGTGTGGCAAGCGGCGTCGTTGTGGAGACGGTCTCGCCGCGGTCAACGTGTTTGTCGCGAACGAAGGAGTTGAAAGGGGCGACGATGGTCGTGCGTGCGAGATCGAGGCGCGCGTCCTCGAGGGCAGCCTGAACTGCGGCGACGCGCTGGCGGGCGGCGTCGAGCTGTGGGCGCCGCAGCACCAGCTCCCGGTCTTCGTCAGCGATGACTTCGCCGAGCAACTCGTACTCACGCTTTGCGACTAGCTGCTGGCCCATCTCGAGCTTGAGATCGCGCTCGGCGGCGGCCACCTCACTTTCGCGCTGGCGCACGGCCAGCTCGTAGTCCAAAGGCTCGATGCCCATCAGGGCTTCGCCCGTGCGGAATAGCCCGCCGGGAATAAGCTCCGGGCTCACCTCTACGAGCTCTCCGGCCACCTGCGGTTTTAGCTCCACTTCCTGGGCCGCCATCACCGGGCCCATGGCATGGATGTGCACGCGCACGTCGGCGCGCTCCACTCGCGCGACGTCTACCAGAGGAGCCTGGCGCTCGGGCGGCTTTCGGTCGGCCCGGGGTGCCGTCTTCAGGAAGTAGCCGCCGACGAGGGCGCCGACGCCGACGACAAGCAGTGTCAGCCCCAGTGTTCGGCGGCCTCGCGGCGGCTGGGGTGCATTACCCGGCCCCGGCGCGTGGTCTGCAGGTGGGTGTGAAGATTCTTGAACTGTCGGGGGTGTCACAGCGTGGACCTCTCTTCGCTTGCGGTCGTGAACGCCGCGTCGGAAGCGCTGCGCTGGGCGATCTCTCGAGCCTCTGGCTGCGCGAGCGGCCAGCCGCCGGCCAGTGCGCGGGCAAGGTCTATGCGGAAGCCGATGCGCTGGCGGCGTGCGGCCACGTACTGGCGCTCGAGCGACTGCCGGGAGGTGAGGGCGTCGAGCACGCGCAGGTAATCGAGCTGTCCTTTGAAGTAGCTGTCGCGCGTTCGGTCGATCACGTGTTGTACGATCTCTAGCTGTTTCTCCAGGCTGGCCAGGAACGCGACCTGTCGCTCCTCTCTCACCAGCGCGTCCTCGACCTCGCGGAACGAGACGAGCACGGCCTCTCCGTACAGGTTTACGGCTTCGGATAGGGCAGCTTGTGTGCGATCGACCTCGGCGCGCCGCCGTCCCCCGTCGATGACAGGTGCCACCAGGTTTGCCGCCAGGTTGGCGATCCAGTCGTCGAAAAGATCGTCGGCCCTGGTGCCGCCGGTGTCGGCGCCGGCGACGATGCTGATGCGCGGCAACCGATCGGCGATCGCCGCCGCCACCCGCATGTCGGCTGCCTGGACGGCTGCGTAAGCGCTGAGCACGTCAGGGCGCGATTGGACGAGCGAAGCTGGAAGGCCCGTCGCGGGCAACGGCGGCGGCTCGCGAAGCACAACCCCTTCGGCGACCAGCGGGCCTCCGGGCGCGCGGCCGAGTAGAACGGATAGCTGATGCTCGAAGGTGCCGGCGCGTGCCTTTTCCAACTCGAGGTTGCCGCGCGTCGCCTCGAGGAGCTGGCGCTGGCGGAAGACGTCGGCTGCCTGCGCCTGGCCTTGGCGGAATCGCAGCGTTATCAGTTCAAGCACCTGCTCGTTGGTCTCTATCTGTTGCGCGAGCACGCGCTGCTGCTCGACGGCCTCGGCCAGCTCGTACCAGGTGCCTGCAACCGCAGCGCTGAGAGAGATTGCCGCTGCCGTTACGTCGTGTGCGCTGGCTTCGGCATCGAGTCGGGCGGCGTCGCGGGTCGAACGGACGCGACGCCAGAGATCGAGCTCATAAGATGCCGCCACGCCGATTCCGTGATTGGAAATGGAAGAGGTGTCGCCGTCGATGTGCGTTCGAGTTCGTGCGAAGGATGCTTTGGCATCGACGGCGGGTACGAGCGGAGCTCCTTCCCGGCGCGCAACGGCCTCCACCTGCGCCAACCGGTCCCAGGTGGCGCGCAGCGATAAGTTGCCGGCCAAAGCCTCTTCTACGAACTCGTCGAGCTGCGGGTCCGCGAACGCCGTCCACCAGCGGTCGGGCAGTGGCTCGAATCCCGAGAGGGAAAAGTCGTCGGGAATCTCCACCGGCGGCTCCAGGGCAAGCTGGTGCGTGGAGCAACCGCCAATGAGCAACACGGTGACGAGCGCCGAACCGATCGCTCGCACCCCGGTGAGAGGGCCGCAAGGGGAGGTCCTGTGTGCAGGCTCGTGGGCCTTGTATGGCTTTGCTTCGACCAAGACCGCGAATGTAGGTACGACCCTGCCGGACAGTCAACCGCGGCTCTCGCCGCGACCGGCCTTCCGAGAGGTCTTCCTGGCTCCAGAAGATAATGGGCCCCCGGTGGCCCTATGGTAGAAACGAATCCGTCGAGGATCGGTTGACGGGTGAGGAAGAACGGGAGGTCGGCGGCCCGTTCAAGAAACGCGAACCTGCGGATTTGGCGCCGGGAGTGGATTCTTTGCCGGGACCGAACGTCGCGTGTTAGAGTGCGCGACCCGCGATTCGGGAGGGGAGCACAGATGGCAGCGAAGTTCGGCAGCAAGACCACCGCAGAGCAAGTTACCGAAGACGTAGATCTTGGCGGCAAGACTGCTCTGATCACGGGCGTCAACTCGGGCATCGGCACCGAGACCATGCGCGTGCTGGCGATGCGCGGCGCCCACGTCATAGGCACCGCGCGCACACTGGAGAAAGCGCAGGCAGCCTGCGACGGCGTGCAAGCCGAGACCACGCCGCTGGCCTGCGAACTGACGGATTTC
This sequence comes from bacterium, assembly GCA_003354045.1. Taxonomy (GTDB): domain Bacteria; phylum Desulfobacterota; class Binatia; order UBA1149; family CAITLU01; genus PIVZ01. The sequence continues at coordinate 4,872 of PIVZ01000007.1, read as the reverse complement.
GACTCCGTTCGCGCATGCGCGCAAAGTGTGAAGGACACTGGCAAGCCCATCGACATGCTCATCTGCAACGCAGGGATCATGGCCCTGCCGCGGCTCGTGCAGAAGCACGGCCTGGAGATGCAGTTCCTCACCAACCACGTCGGTCATTTCTTGCTGGTGAATCTGCTCCTCGACCAGGTCAAAGCCGCCGAGGCCGGACGGATCGTCATGGTGTCGAGCGCCGCCCACAAGACGGCGCCGCTCGCGGGCATCCGCTTCGACAACCTTTCAGGCGAAAAGATGTATCAGGGATGGATCGCCTACGGGCAGTCCAAGCTGGCCAACGTCCTGTTCGCCCGCGAGCTGGCCCGGCGTTTGGCGGACACCCGCGTGACGGCCAACTCTCTTCATCCGGGTGTGATCAAGACCAATCTCTCGCGCAGCATGGAAGGTCTGCTTTCCGCCGCCATCGGGCTGCTCCCCGGCGTTTTCTACAAGTCGGTTGCCCAGGGCGCCGCCACCACCTGCTACGTGGCCACCCGGCCCGAGCTGGCCGGCGTAAGCGGCGAGTACTTTTCGGATTGCCGTAAAGCGCGCTCTTCCATGCGCGCTCGCAACGACGAATTGGCCACACGGCTCTGGGAGCGAACAGAGGAAATTTTGGAAGGGCAGCTCGGCTGAGAAGTTGCCCGCTGAAGCGCTCAGGCGTCAGACGAAGGGCTCGAGACGCTCCGCCATGCGGCCGCCGGCGATGAGATCGTCGAGCTCGTCGGCCAACGCCCGGCATCTGTCCACCACCTCGAGCCAGCACGCGAGTCTCTCCTTGGTCGAATACTGTGCGAAGTCGTTGCGGTCGGGAACCTTGCCACCGGGCAGCGCGGCGACGAATGAGGGTGACGGTGCGATCATGACCACGCGGCTCAGATCCGAAGACGACGGCCTGCGCCACGGCAATCTCTTGTCGAGCCAACCGGGCGTTATGCGGTCGAAAAAGTGGGGATAGAGGATGAGGCCATCGGGCGCGCCGAAGGTGAAATCGAAATGGTAGTCGATGACACCGCCGTCGCGATAGATGCCGGGAAGCGCGCCGTCGATACTACGAATGCCCTTCATGACCAAAGGGATCGAGCCGCTCGCCAACAGGGCGTCCTCGAAACTCGCCTCTGTCAGTCTGATCGTCTGCGTAGAGAAATCGTCAAATTCGAAGGCCGAGTCCCCTGAGCTGAATACGGCACGTTCGAAAAACAGACCAAGTGCCGGGCGGGATAGAGCGTTGACAATCGCCGCCACGCCGAGGCCGAGCGTAAGAAGAATGGCGTTGTCCGTGGCGACCGCAGAGCGGCTGCGCACGGTCGAGAAGTGAGTCCGGAGAACTTGGTTGGCGAGAATCTCACCGACACCGTTCTCTCCGAGTATGACGTCAAGAATGCGCCGACTCTCGACCGTGACCTCGGCCGGGGTCGGCTTGGTCTCGTAGCGCTGGTCGATGTAGGCGTGCTCGAAACGCTCGATAGCTGCTAGAGGCTCACGCTGCGCGAAACACGCATGGCGAAAGCTGCCGACCGAAGAGCCGAGCATGTTAAGCGGCGCGCGTCGGTTCGAGAGCAGATGCTCGCAGAGCACGCGATCGATCTGGCTCAAGACGAGCCACTTCGGCCCGCCCGAGGCGCCGATCAAGCTGGAGAACAACTCCTTGTCGAATCCACGATCACGGATGAGCGCCGCAGCTTCCGCTCCGGCGCGAATGGTCAGCGTAGAATCCAAACATTCCCCCTCCGGGAGTTCCCTACGAATCAAGGCAACAGGCGCCCGGCACCAGAAGCCGGTGGTTCAGAGATCAGCCACCTGTCTCAGTTTGTCCTTTACTTCCCGTAGCAGAACAGCAGGCAGATGACCGAGCGCCTTGCGGAATCGTCGGTTATCGATCGCGCGGCTCTGGTCGATCATTACTTCGCAGTCGCGAACGTTGCCGGCGATCCCGCGTGGCAACTCGACTCGGAGCACGCTACCTCCGACCAGGCGGGTCGTGCACGGAAGCACCCATGTGGACGGATGGTCTACCTCATTGAGAAGGTCTGACTGAACGACGAGCACGGGGCGGGTCTTTCCCGGTTCGCTTCCAGAGCTGGGGGTCAAATCGGCCAGATACAGTCGCCCATGCTCTATCTTGGCTGTCAATCGAGGCCCTCATCCGAGAGGTGGTCGAGGTCTTCCATCTCGGCTTGCGTTACTTCACGAGTCGCCTGCGAAGCCGCACGGAACTGATCACGCAGGGCCTCGCGCTCGGTGGTCTCGCGGAGCAATCGGAGCCCGGCACGTACGACCTCGACGTTGCTCTTCAGCTTGAGGCGTGACTTCAGGCGACGGACGAGTTTGAACTCTTCCGCCGGCAGCGTGATACTGCTCTTGGTATTCGAGTTCATATTTTCTTAATACCTTATCTGGTACGGCCGGGCAAGACACTGGTGTTGCGGTCGGCGACGACCACGCGTGGATGGGTACCGTCGTGCGCCGACCGTCGGGGTGGCGGAGAACAACGTGACTGCCGCACTGCCGCACTTCCATGAAACCGTGATGGCGAAGGATGGTGAGAAGCTTCCGCCCCGTAAGCGCGGGAAGCTTAGAACTCATACCGCGATGCGGACCTTGGTGGCTCCGACCTCCTCGCAAATCGGTTCGCCGGATGCGAGGCGGTCGGCGAGGTGCAGTCGGATCGCATCCCGGATCAGGGAGTGAGCCTCTTCCTCGGTCTCGCCTTCTGTGTAGCAGCCCTGCAAGGCGGGGCAGATCGCAAGAAAGCGACCGTCCTCATCTCGCTCGATCACGACTGTAAATTCGAACTCGTTCTTCATAACCTTCCCTTCCGGTACGCTATCAGGTCGGGCAGTCCGCGGCGAGTGCTCCCGATCAGACCGACACTGACCGTTGAGCACCTGCTTCATCGCTATGGTATTGTAGATCTGATGACTGATGATCCTGAGGCTCGGCGTCTGGCTCGCACCTACGTGTGGTGGCAAGCGGACGAGACGACTCTGGAAGACCCCAGGAAGTTGCTCTGTCAGATTCTCCGTCTGGGGCGGCCAGAGGACTACCTCGCCGCCGTACGTCTGTGGGGTGTCGATACTTTGCGCGAGGCGCTGCTTAGTGCGCTACCGGGTGACATTGACCCCAAATCCCAACACTTCTGGCGCCTGCGATTCGGGTTGGACGACGATCGATGATCGATCGCAGCGTGCTACCGCCATCGCAGCTCGCGCTCTGGGACGGGCCGCTCCGTACCCTGCCCCCGGGTTGGGTGCTCTACGGTGGCACAGCCATCGCGCTTCATATCGGGCACCGGCAGTCGGTGGATTTTGACTTCTTCTCCACCGAACCGCTCGACCGGGCCGCGCTCAGACGCGCGTGCCCGCTGCTGGTCGGAGTCAAGACGCTTCAGGACGAACCGGACACGCTCACGGTGGTGGTAGAGAACGCAGGCGACCCCGTGAAGCTGTCGTTCTTTGGTGGCATCTCCTTTGGCCGTGTCGGTGAACCGATACGGATAGCGGGCCATGTGCCCATTGCGTCGCCGCTCGATCTTTTCGGAACCAAGCTGGCCACGGTCACCCAGCGGATCGAAGCGCGAGACTACGTCGATATCGCGGCGCTACTTCGGTCAGGCCTCAGCATCGACGAAGGGGTGGCGGCGATGCTGGCACTTTACGGCACGCAGGCCAGCGCGATGCAGTCGGTGAAAACGCTGACCTGGTATCGCGACGGCGGCCTCGACCATGCCTTATCCCAAGGGGTCAAGGACACGCTGCGGAACGCGGCGCTCGCGTTTCGCCCCGAGACCACAGCGTTGCCGAAACGTTCGAAGCGACTCGACTGACCCTCTTTTTCGGTCACTCCGAGGACGAAGCAAGGTTCCTGCTTATCGGACGCAGCCTGCAGTTGAGAGTGTTGGTGGTATGCCACTGCCATCGGGAAAGCGATTCAACGATAAGGATCATCTCTGCCCGCAAGGCTACCAACAGAGAACGCCGTGTATACGTGCGACGAGGCCGAGTATGAGAAAGGAATACGATTTCGCCAGTATGAAGGGCCGCAAGAATCCTTACGCCAAGCGACTCAAGCAGCAGGTTACGATCCGCCTCGGTGTGGACGTTCTCGACTACTTCAAGGATCTGGCTGCCGAGACGGGTATCCCCTACCAGAATCTTATCAACCTGTACTTGCGAGACTGTGTGGGAAGGAAGAAACGCCCGCGCCTTACGTGGGCTTCATAGACGGTCCCCGTCCTCGAGTGGTACTTACTGAACTTCGTGCCTCGCCCGCTCATGGCTTGGGGGGGGCTCTACCGAAGGTCGTGTCTCGCCCCTCACTAGTTCGGGGCTCGTGGTGCGAGGAGGGGGACTTGAAGGTCACCCGGAAGAAGAAATAGCTGAGCTTCTTCGCGGGGCGTTGGGCACGACAGGGCACCGTAGGGCACGAATTGGACCTTGAGGTCCAATCGGGTTTCCTGCCTTGTGGGCGGCCTCCGCCACGGTGCTTGCGACTCGGCGAGGCGGGGTGAGGGATGTTTCCGAAATCCAAGAGGGTGTGCCCTGTGCGCCTGCGCCTCTCGCGGGCACACGGATCTGGCCACAGCCGCTGTCGTTTTGGAGGTGAGACGAGAGCGGCAAACAGGGGGATAACAAATGACGACAGCACGATGCATCGTAGCGGCGACCATGTCGAGAAGCGGACCGGCGCACGGCTATCCGTGGCCCAAACTGTGATGTAGGTCACACGCGACGGCTCAAGACGACTCCGCTTGTCGCCGCGCACCCCGTTGGACTAGTATCAGCGTGCCCCCACGCCTGCCACAAACCGCCAACCCGACTATCAATGCCGGAGGAAGCAGAATGAAAA
>PIVZ01000871.1 GCA_003354045.1 bacterium | reverse complement strand
GGGCTGCTAGCCGCGGTACCTCGAAGGCCGTTCGCCATTCCGAGCCGCGACCGTGAGGGAGCGGCCTCCTTCATGGGCGGCGCGACGGGCCCGAAGATCCCGCGGGCATCTCTCCGCCGGCGGCGAGTCGCATACCCGGGCCGTATTCGCGGGCATGTCTGCCGACCTTCCGCAACTCTCGCCCGTCCTCGACGGGCCGCACGGAACTCTGCCACCGGTGACCGTGGTGGAAGGTCCGTCCGGGAGAGCGTGAGGCCGGTGTCATGCGGTAACATGTGTCTCCATGGGCCGACCGTATTGTCCCTCTTCGAGAGGTCTATCGATCCTCGCGTTCGCAGAGGGTGAGCCTGAGTTGTTCCTCGAGGGCGCAGAGCACGCGGTCGCTCTGGTCCAGCACCTTTGGATTTGGCGCGGTTGCCTTTGCCAACTTGTCGGGCGGCCTGCTCTCACCTATGGCTCTGAGTATCTGGCGTCCGAGTTGGTAGCGCGCAATGTAGCACCGGACAGATCGCGGCCCCAGCCGCCGAGACTTGGTCTGTTCGTCAACGGCCGTGATTTCCGCTTCTATCGCGGCGGCATCAGCCTCGTTGAGGCCCAAGCTCTCGGATTGGGGCCCGGCCGATACCGGAGGCGGCGGTTTGAGAGCTCGGTCACCCCTGTCCGGGTCCGTATCCTTCTGGGAACCTCCGTTCAGCTTCTTCACGTGCTCCGTCAAGACTTCGCGTAAGGCTGACCCCGGCTCGGGATGCAGCAACTTCTCGGTAAGGGCCTTCGAGACTCTGCCAAGATCTTGGGGGGTTAACGGATGAAGGCGAAACGAGGCGATGAAGAGTTTCTCGATGTTCTCCTCGATGATCTCCTTGATGCGCTCCTTGCGGCGCTCTTTGCGGCGCTTCTTAAGGTGCTCCTCGTCTGGAGGCGCATCGTCCTCACGATCATCGATTACGTACTTGTACTTGTCGACGATGGCTTCTGCGAGGATCGTCTCGTCGATGAGCATCACAACATGTACCCTGCGCCGGATATCTTCGTCGTCCAGGAGCACCTTGAGTGACTCCGCGACCTCCAGTAGCGCTGATGGCTCGCATCGGTCGAGATCGTCGATGGCTATCAGTAGTCGCTTCTGATTGCTCTCCCGTCGTCTTGCACGTTCCCAAATCAAGGCGCCGCCGCCATACGCCAAAGGCGCTAGGACGCAGAGGATCCACCCGAGTGGAACGGACCCGGCGCTCGATGAAGCCAAGAACGCTGCTGCGAGCGACAAACACGCCGCATGCCAACAGAGACTCGGGAGCGCTCGCATCGAGCCCTCCAGCGCGTCGCCTTTTTCGTGTCGTGGCATCCACCCCAGAATCAGCGCCCGGAGGTCGTCACCAACGACTGCCTGCAAACCTAGTTTGCTGCCGTGCGATGAGACCAGCAGTTTCTCCCGGAGCGACGGGCCGGCGATGCGAAGGTCCCACAGAAACCGACCGAGCACGCCGAGCCCGGCGAGTCCGCCCACGCCTCCCATCAGCCAATAGCGGATCGAACCGAGGTCGAGGACCGGCAGCACGACCAGAAGCGCGAGCACGAACGCAGCTGCGATGTACCCCCACG
>PIVZ01000270.1 GCA_003354045.1 bacterium | reverse complement strand
GGAGGCCCTGAGCGGCCAGGTTGGAATCGCTGTACTTGTATCCCTTACCGTTTGGCGGATCGCCGCTGAGGGTGCGCCAGCACGGCGTCCCGTCCTTGCACTCGTCATTCGCCCGGGTGGCGCGGAGCTGAGCCACGAGGGAATCTGTGTCGTCGTAGACGCAGACGCCATAGGCCGTGCCACTCTCGACCAGCGGATTGCCGAAGTCGGTCTGCGCCAGCGCCGGGCCCCTGCTCAGCTTTACGCCCAGCCGATCACCGCTTCCGTCCTTGAGCTTCCATTGGAAGCTACCTTTCTCGAAGCCGGTAGTGCAGCCGCTGTCGGGCATTGTCGGACACGCGGCGTCGCCGGATGCCTCGACGTCATCCATCGCCTCGGCGAGAGTGTCGTAGGCGGCCAGCTCCTCTGCGGTCAAGTTCTCAACGGGCAGGAGGTTGGCTGTCTCGAACGGATCATCGTCGAGGTTGAAGAGTTCCTCGGACACGCCGTCCACGTCGCTGCGCCAGATCAGCTTGTAGATTTCGTTGCGAATTGCGCGGCGCTCATCGGTATAGGGACCGGCGCCATTGGGCTCGAAGCGCTCCTCGTAGGCGTAGGGGCGTGTCAGCAATGTCGATCGTGACGGATCCTCGAAATACGGCAGGAGGCTCAACGAGTCCTCGGCAGAGGAGGCGACACCGGCGATTTCCGCGATGGTCGCGAAGAGATCGACGGAGCCTACCAGCGCCAGGCTCTCCGAGCCTTCATCCGCCGGGTCGATATGCGGACTGGTCACGATGAGGGGTACGTTGATGCCGCCTTCGTACACCGACCCCTTGGCGTGGCTGGATTCGAACGGTGACTGCGAGGCGGCAGCCGGGGTGCCGTTATCGCCAATGAATATGACGGTAGTATCGTCGCGGATGCTCTGCGGAATGCTCGCCAGCACCCGTGCGATTTCCGTGTCCATCGCCTCCACCGCGGCTTTGAACTTGGTCGCCTTGTTGGACCCGGCGTTCACGGTGATCGTCGTCAGCTCTATCGGGGGAACGTGAAAGGGCGTATGAGCGGCGTTGAACGCTAGCCATACGAACCAGGGATCCTCATCGTACTCGGCAATCTTGGCGATCGCTTCGTCGGCTGCGTCCGTCGTCGCGTAGGTGGTGTAGTCAACCTGGGTAGAACCCGTCGTGCCCGTCGAGTTGGTCGTCTTGTCCCACGCATGGTAATCCCCGAGCCCACCGCCGAGTCCTCCGGCGTAGTAGTCAAAACCGCTGTCGATCGGATGATCGACGTTGCCGTTGGGCCCGAGGTGCCACTTGCCGATCGCAGCCGCGTGATGCGTGGTCGAGAGTAGCTCGGGGATGATGGTCTCGCCGACATCGAGGATGGCGGCCTCGGGCACGCCGATCAGCGTGCGGAAGCCGTGGCGGCCGGTCAGCGTTGCGGCACGAGTGGGAGCGCAGACGGGGTTGGTGTAGGCATGGCGAAACAGGATCCCCTCGGTGGCCAGCTGGTCAATCGCAGGCGTCGGCCCCGGGGCCGCGCCCTCGCCGTCGTGGCCATAGAGGTCGTCGCGTGAGTAGGCGTCGATCCCGTCAACACCGACATCGTCGGCGACAATGACAAGGAAGTTGTCCCGCGCGAGCACGGATGCCGGCACAAGAAGGGTTGGCAGCAGAAGGGCCGTCGCCAGGGTCAGCAGCAATGATCTCATCTTCATCAGCGTGGGAATAAATCCCACCCATGTCCAAGCGTAATACGCCGTCCGGAACCTGTCAACAGGGGCACGTCAGAATTGCGCCAGGCACTCGTCGTAGCTAGCGAGTGCACCTCAGGCGTGAGCCTGCCTCATTGAATTCGCAGTCAGGCGCGGCAAATGCAGTCTCGGCACAGGCTCCCACGCCATCGCCCAAGACCAGGACGACTTTGATCGGCTCATCTCCATCGCCGATCGGATAGTCTGCCCTCTTCCCTTTGACGGCCACCTGAACCTCGCCACCCCCGCGGTTTCGGAGATTCACACGCACTATGCCCTCGATGGGTGACTCCGTACGGTCGTGGTAAACCCAAGCGTTACCGCCGAACCTGCTTTGCCAGCCTGCCGTCCCCCTACCGGAGAACGTGCCCGCAGGAACCGAAACGTCCAACAGGGTCTCGCCGTCGGATGCGTCAACGACGAGGCGCACGCCATCGGTCTCGGGATCGATGGTCGAGAAATCGAAGGGCAGGACCGCTCCACCTTTGACGAGCAACGCGTCGTTGCCGTCCCTTTCGTCCGAACCGACCCGCCTGAAGACGACTAGCGGGCGAATCCCCATCGTTCGCAGATCACCGTCGTTAGTGCACGAATCGCAGGCGTCGCCCCGACCGTCGCCATCGGAGTCGTCCTGCGCAAGATTGGCATCTGCCGGGCAGTTGTCGACGTCGTTGCTAACGCTGTCTCCGTCTTGGTCGGCTCCGGCAGCCATCGCATTGACGTCTTCAGGCGTGAGCGACGGATCGTCATAGTCGCCGGCGTGAACACCGTCCGCGTAGTTGGCCGATCCTCGGAAGTTGTAGATCAGATTCGCCCAGTCATTGTACCCGGTAAGGTTCACCTGGCTCGGGGTCGGAACGTTACAGCCACGGACTATCCTCAGATAGTTGGGATCCGGGTCCACCGCGAGAACCGAGGCATCCGTATCGGTGCTGTCCGCGTCTCCGTTCCAGTTGATCGGGCCGTCTGCGGGCGGCAACGGGGCAACGACATTGCCTGTATTCAGAACACTGAAGACGACACTTCGCCCCGCCGGTCCCTGAATGCCCACGGTCTCGTCGAGAACGGTTTCATTGAGCATTGGCAGAAACTCGCTGGAGTAATCGAGCGGGCGAGTCGAATTGATGGACTCGAACTGCAGAGCGTAACTCATGATGCTCAGGTAGTTGGGCTTGCAGTTGAACGCGTCGGTCGCCTGGTTGCCCCCGTGGCGTAGTCCCAACGTATGCCCCATCTCATGCATGACGGTGGCCGCCTGCGCCGAGCGCAAACCTCCGGCGTTTGTCAGGTCGCCCGGCGCCCATCCACCGAGCGTCACCATGAAGTCGTTTCCCAGAACCTCTCCTATCCCCGATGATCCCGGGCTGTGCGCATGGTCGTGTCCGAGAACCAAATAGCGAAACACCCTGCGCCGTGCCTCGAGGATGTCGGGACAGCGCCCCTTCCTGCGATCGCCTTTTCTTCCAAAATGCCCGTCGTCGTTCCCAACACCACAGCGCACGCCTGCCCCGCTGCCGTGCTTCAACTCGTTGAACACGCCGGTGGGGGCCACCGCCACGGCTCCGGCTCCGAAGCGTATGCTCTGAATATGCGGGACGGATTCGTTATCCATCAGGTGTAGAGTAATCCCCGTTTCATCGTCCGGGTTGACTACCGGCGCCGCTTTGAAGACCTTCTTCAGCTCCTTTCGCGCCCATTTCCCGAGCTTGTGGTTGTGCCCGTCGCCCGTGTCAGCCGGCCCCGGGCAACCGCCGAGCTTACAGTTCATGTAGTCGACCTCGACGAACAGGTCCTTGTGAAGGGGGTCGGCGTTGAAGGGCTGCTTGTGAAGAGGCAACTCTGGTTTCCCGTCACCGTCCACGTCAATTCCTTCAGTCTCCCAGACGTCCAAGAGCCCGTCTCCATCCGAATCGTCGGTAAGCCGGGAGAGCAGGATGTCGTAGTCGTGCCCTGTGGTCTCGCCGAGACGGTCGTTCGAGTACCAGGTCACGGCCCATTGCCCGTCGGGGTCCGCAGCAACGTGGGGCTGCTCATCCGTAATTGGGGTGTCGGACTGGCCGCTCACCTTCTCGGGAGCGCTCCAGGTCATGCCGCCGTTGGTTGAACGTGCTCCCTGGATGCCATCCTGGGAGCCCCAAACCATGATCCAGTTACTGTTCGCATCGCCGGCGATGCCGACCCTGAAACGAGGCGCGCCCAGCGCATCGGTGTTCAGGGTGGCAGGAGCCGTCCAGCTCGCACCGTTGTTGCGAGAGCGAGAATGGCGAAGGCCGGCGTTGGCCATGCTCGGGCCGGACAGCCATACCGTGACCCATGTGCCGCTTCCATCGGTAGCGATCTCCGGTACCCAGTCACTGATGCCGTCGAACACGGCGTTCGTGTTCAACGGCGATGGCGCCGTCCAGCTCGCCCCGTCGTTGCTGGAGCGGACGCGCATGATATCGTAGTCGGTGCCAATCGTTTCCTCGAGCCAGTCGCTGGACGACCAGACCACAACCCAATTGCCGCTACGATTGCTGGCAATGCGTGGGTATTCGTTACTCCAATTGCCGGCGGCATGCATGGTGGGTGCGCTCCACGATGCGCCCTCGTTCGCAGAGCGCGCCGAATAGATGCGATTCTCCGAAGGGCTATTCATCGCCCAGGTAGCAATCCATCGCCCGCCAGAACCGGCTGCGATCGAAGCGTTCCAGTCCGTGTCTGTGCCACCATCCCCCGGGGCCGTGGTGTTCAGCGCCGCCGGCGCACTCCAGCTTACTCCGCCGTCAGTGGAGCGTGCATACAGGATTTCTATATCGATGCTGTGAGAGCCACCTGCATTCGTCCAACCGTGCCAGACAGCGACCCAGTTGCCGGCCTCGTCGGCGGCGATATCGGGGTACCAGTCGTCGGTCAGGTCCGTCGCAGCGTTGGTGTTGAGCGGGCGCGTAGGAGACCAGGAAAGCCCCCCGTCTCTCGAGCGCGCGAAGAAGATGTCTCGGTCTTCTCCAGTCGTGCCCCCGAGCGTGTCCGTTGACAACCAAACGACTATCCATGTGCCTTCACCGTCGGTGGCGACTCTCGGGACGAAGTCGTTTCCCGTGTCGGTCGTCCCGCTGGTGTTGACGAGCGTCGGCCCCAGGAAATCTTGGGTTTGGGCATCGGCATGCGGCGCCATGGTCAAGGTAAGCGCAATGCCGAGGAGAGTGAACAAAATGCGACCGGACCGCACCGCCGCGAAACTGCCCCCGGCTCCCGGCGGCATGGCCGCACTGGCAACGCCGGAAGTCCCCGTCTGCATCGTCATGTCTTCAGCCTACCACAGCTCGCGCCGGTGTTGTCAAGTTAGCGTCGCCGGGATGAGGCGGGACTGCGACGCCGCTGACTCATCCGATTGTCATGCTTATGTCACCGTCGTCTGGGGAACGCGCGATGCGCGTCGTCGAACGAGATCGAGGCGTTTCCCCGGCAGCAACGCCGGTGTAGCAGGGAATTGGTGCGACCGTTGTGGGGAAATCGTTCCCTGTTCATGCGTCTTCCCTTGGCTATGTAGTACGGCGATGATGGGTGCGCGAATGAGGTGTTAGGGAAGAACGGGGGCCGGCATGATGGTCGGCCCGTAGTTCTCGCACATCACGGGGGCCGGCATGTTTCGCCTTCAAAGAGAAGTTTACTTCGACAACAACGCCACCACGAAGATCACCCGGAGAGTCAGGAGACGAATGAACCGGGCGCTGAGGCTTCATTACGGAAACCCCTCTTCGCTCTACAGAGTGGCGCGCGATGCGACCGCGATTCTCGAAGAATCGAGGGAGGTCGTTGCGAGAACCATCAATGCCGAGACGAACGAGGTGTTCTTCGCGGGAAGTGCGAGCGAAGCCAACAACAACGTGCTCAAAGCACTCGGCGAATTCTTCCACCCGAACAAACGGAAGATTCTCTCCAGCCCGATCGAGCATCCGTCCGTCATGAGTGCCCTAGAGTACTTGAGCAGCAGGGACGTCAGGGTCGAATTCATGCCCGTCGATAGGGAGGGGCGGGTTCTCACCGAAAGCCTGGAAGAGATGATCGATGCCGATACGTTTCTGGTCTGCTGCATGCTCGCGAACAACGAGATAGGAACGATCCAGGACATCCGTCGGATCGCCGACATCTCGAAGAAGCGCGGCGCCCTCGTGATGTCCGACTGCGTCCAGGCACTCGGCAAGATCCCCGTGGACGTGCGAGAACTCGGCATCGATTACGCGACCTTCTCCGCTCACAAGATCCACGGCCCGAAGGGCGTCGGAGCCCTCTTCGTGAGGGAAGGCTCGCCGCTTCAGCCACTCATTCACGGAGGACACCAGGAAGCCGGGATGAGAGCGGGAACGGAGGGAGTTCACAATATCGCCGGCTTTGCCGAGGCCTGCAAGGCCGTCGGCCCAACGCTGTCGAGGAGCGATGAGACGGCCGCGCGAAAGCGTGCCTTCGTAGACGAGCTGAGGAAGATGAAGCCGGACATCGGAGTCAACTCTCCCTCGGAAGGCTGCTTGCCCAATACGGCCAGTATCACCTTCCCGGGTTTCAACAATGCATTGTTGATGGCCGCCTTGGATTCGTGCGGCGTTGCAGTGTCAGCGGGATCCGCGTGCAGCACGGCCGAGACCACACCTTCTCACGTCTTGAAGGCGATCGGTCTATCCGACGAGCAGGCGGATGAGACCATCCGGTTCAGTATCTCCGAAGACACATCGCAGCGGGAGGTGCGATACGTGGTGGGAGCTCTTCGGGATCATCTCGAGCGAA
>PIVZ01000870.1 GCA_003354045.1 bacterium | reverse complement strand
GCCTGTGAGGAAGGGGATGAGCTCGAGGTTGATATCGCCAGCGGCCGCGTGTGCAATCTGAGCCGTGGCGTCGATCTCGAGGGCAGGCCCTACACGGCCGAGATGCTCGAGATAATCGAGAAGGGCGGCTTGCTCGGCGTGCTCGAGCAACGATTGCGGGGCGACGCGCAGGAGAAGGACAAGTGAACGACAAGAGTGTAGTCGTCATAGAAGGGGAAGATGCCGCACCCGAGGCGATGCGGCCGACGGTCGCGCTGATCGATTCGCTCGGCCTGCCGATCGAGTGGGTTCGACCGGCGATCGGGGACGAAGGCATGAAGAAGTACGCCTCGCTGTTTCCGGAGGAGTCGCGCCACGCCATAGACTGTGCCGACGCCACACTTTTTGGCGCGACCAGCGTCAAGGGGTTTGAGGCGCTGTTCTACCTGCGCTGGGGCAAGCAGACCTACGCGAACGTGCGCCCGTGCCGCTTCTGGCCCGGCTGCAATAGCCCGTTGGCGAGACCTGAGGGTATCGATTTCGTCTTCGTCCGTGAGAATCTCGAAGACCTCTACGTGGGCGTCGAGGGAAGGATAGAGGAGCTTTCACCGTTGGGACTGGAGAGCTCCACCGCACGGCGCCCATTGGCAAGCATGGGGCCCGGGCAGTACGCGATCAAGTTGATCACGACCGAGGGAACCAAGCGTATCGCGCGTTTCGCCTTCGAGCTCGCGCGCAAGCGAAAAGAACTGGGCCGGCCCGGTCTGGTCACCTGTACGGCCAAGCACAACATGTTGCCGGGCACCGACGGGCTGTTCTGCCAGACGACGGAGCAGGTGGCCGCCGACTACCCGGACATCGACTTCGAGACCTTCATCGTCGATGACTTCGCGCACCGTCTGGTGAGGGAACCTCATCACTTCGATGTCGTCGTGCTGCCCAACCTCTACGGTGACGTTCTCTCAGATGCGGGCGCCGCGCTGGTAGGTGGCCTCGGTCTTGCCGCAAGTGGTTGCTTCGGGGACGACTACGCATACTTCGAGCCGGCCCACGGCACGGCGCCTGATATCGCCGGCAAGAACATCATCAACCCGACGGCTACCATACTATCGGCTTGTATGATGCTCGAGCACCTGGAGTTCGAGGGGCCGGCCAGCAAGCTTCGTCGTTCGCTCGAGCGTGTATACGAGGAGGGCAAGGTTCTCACGCCCGACCAGGGCGGCTCTGCAACCGCGACGCAGTTCTGCGAAGAGATCGCTCGATTGTTTTGAGGAAAGGATGTGGAGTCGGCGTCTCAGCCGAGCGCGACTCCAGATGCGGTGAACACTATCGCGCCAACGGCAAGCGCGAAGACCGCGAGCAGAACCAGAGCCGGGTTCCCTACTTCGTGCTGAGGTGTCATGGCCTCTCCTCGTGGCGGGGCCTGTGGCGTTAGGGTTCGGGCTGTGTGGCGCTGCCCGCCGGGTTCCTTCTTCTCCCCGTCTACACGACATTCCTAGCGTGTCGGGCGGCTGCTCGTCAAGCAAAAAATGCAGGAACGGCTGGTGGTTTGCCTCTACCTGCCTGAGGCGGAGTCTGACACACGGTGTCGAGGTCTGCTGGAATCAATCTCGTCCGAAACGTTCT
>PIVZ01000869.1 GCA_003354045.1 bacterium | reverse complement strand
TCATTTGTAGGCGCTGGCGGCTTTCCGGCGCGGCGGCTCCGCCGCCACCGCGTATAACAATCTCGGGATGATCTACCTCGCCGACGGGCGCACTGAGAGCGCGATCGCCTGCTTCAAGCTGGCCATCGAGACCAGCCCCAGCTACTACGAGAAGGCCAGCGCTAACCTTCAGCTCGCCAGCTCGGCGCTTGATGCATCAGATCAGGGCGGTCAGGACTCATGGGCGATGCGCGAGCGGGTCGAGCATACTTGCCCTTGACAGCCCGTTGAAAATTCCGCTCCCGTCGCCACGCAACGATCTTCGGACCGATTTCGTCGTTACGCGATCTCTTTTCGCACGAACGGCGGCGCTTCTCTTGGCCTGCGCGCTGGCGTTCTCGATAGTAGCCGATGCGGGTGCGGTGGAGCATCCCGCAAAGCTTGCATGGCACGTCGAGCGATTCGACGGCGGGGTCGTCGGTTCCCACGACGGTGACCTGCCGCTCAATCCGGCCTCGGTCGTGAAGGTGGCGACCAGCCTTTGGGCGCTCGAGCGACTGGGTGCCGACTACAGGTACGAAACCATCTTCGCCCTGGGGGGCGGTCTCGACACCACCGAGGCCAAGCTCGAAGGGAATTTGCTGGTCCTCGGCTCCGGCGACCCGGACTTCCAACCGGAAAACGCATTTCTCGTGGCTGGCGAGCTCAATCGTCTCGGCCTTCGCCATGTCAGTGGCGACCTGCTCGTAGACGAACGCTTCTGGATCGGCTGGGAGGGTGGCACGGCGCGACGGGAGCAGGACGCCGACAAGCGTGTCGAGACGATGGCTGTCAGATTGCGAGAGGCGCTCGATCCAGATCGCTGGACCAGGGAGCTGGAGCAGGCGTGGAAGGCCTTTGCCGAACGTCGGAGCTTGAACGTCGGCGAGCGGCCGCAGGTGGTCATCGATGGTCGCGCGCAACGCTACTCCGCGCGCTCGGAAATGGTACCGTTGGTGATACACCGCTCGCAACCGCTCGTTGATCTGCTGCGCCGCTTCAACGTCTACTCGAACAACGACATCGACCGGCTCGAATTCGTACTCGGGCCGCCGCAGCAACTCGAGAGATTCTTGGCTGACTTGTGGCAAGGAACGGATGACGGCATGCGCATCGAGACGACTTCCGGCCTCGGCCGGAACCGGCTCACCCCTCGCCAGACAGTGCGCTTGTTGCGAGACTTCGCGCTTGTCTGCAAGAAGGCCGGTATTGCGATGGAGAGCCTGTTGCCGGTCATGGGCTGCGGCCCCAGTACTTTGGTGAAGATATACCCCGGTCTGCACAAGAGCGGCCTCGTGAACGGGATGGCGGCAAAGACTGGCACATTGACGACCACGGATGGTGGTGTTTCTGTGCTTTCCGGCATTGCCGACACAACCGGTGGCAAGCTTCTGTTTGCACTGTTCACGCCAGGCTCCGGTACTCGGCTGAGAGCTGCACGCAAAGACCACGAGGTGTGGCTGGCGCGTCTAGTCGAAGACTTCGGAGGCATGCGCCCCCACAGTTGTCCGAGCGTTCTGCCCTATTCGGACGAGCGTGCCGTCGTTTCCCCTGCGCCAGTAGCGGAATAGTTAGTATATGATGTACCTG
>PIVZ01000868.1 GCA_003354045.1 bacterium | reverse complement strand
GATGCTCGCGTCGCCGTCGGCTTCGCCGGTGAGCGTTAGGATCGCTTCCTCGGCTTGTTCGAGCGGGAAGTCGTGGGTGTGCAACTTCTCGAGTGGCACCCTCCCCGACTCGATGAGTTTGATCGCTGAACGATAGCCGCGACTGGTAACGCCAAAGGCACCGAGGATCTTGAGCTCCTTCACCACAGCGACGTCGCTTATGAAATCCGGAACCGGCTTGAACCCCTTTATGCCGGCAAGCACGACGCGGCCACCGGAAGCGGCAAGATGCAGCGTATCGGCCACCGGAGCCGTCGCGTTCGCGCAGACCTCGACGACGACTTCCGCACCGCCGCCGTCGGTAAGCTCTGCGACTCGAGCTTTGACGTCCTCTTCTTCCACGTTTATCACGTGATCGGCGCCGAGCTCGCGGGCAAGCTCGAGCTTGCGCCGATCGGCGGTCAAGCCGGTCACGATGATCTTATCCGCGCCTGCCGCACGGCAGGCGATCACACTGGCGAGCCCGCGTTGGCCGGCGCCGAGAATCACCACCGTGTCTCCGGGCCCCGTACGCGGCATCTCGACGGCCCAGCGGAAACCCGCGCCCAGCGGATTGAACATGACCGCTATTTCGGGCGCCAGGCTGCTATCGATCTTGTGCACGATCGAGTGTGGGTCGAGATACATGTAGTCGGCATAGGCGCCCCAAAGGCCGGGTGGATAGGAGAGTGGGATGTAGGCGTAGGCGAACATGCGCCCGCGGCCCCGGCAACGCTGGTAGTCTCCGGCGTTGCATTGCGGGCAGTGCCCGCAAGGGATTAGCGTCTCCACGGCCACGCGGTCGCCCACGTCCACGCCCCAATGCTCGGCGGCACGGTCGCCGATTCGTTCGATTACCCCGAGTGGCTCGTGGCCCGGAATGACTGGAAATTCGACCGGTATGACGCCCGCGTACTGCTCGGCATCGCTGCCGCAGATTCCACAGGCCTCTACCCGCAGGATCGCGCTGTCTTCGTCGATGTCTGGAATCGCGAGTTCGCGAAGCTCGAGCTTGCGCGGGGCCGTCTGGACCACTGCCCTGGTCGTCTTTGCCATCGCCATGATGCCTCCTGGTCTCGTCAGCGTAGCGGGCGCGCCGAGCTGAACACACCGCCGGTGGAGTTGCCCGGCCCTGGCATGAGAGGCGGACTCGCAGTAATGTTCTGCCGCTTTGGCCCGAGGCTCGGGCACCGAATCAGAACCGGGAGGAAATCATGGGAAAACTGGACGGCAAAGTCTCCGTCATAACCGGCGGCGCCAGCGGAATCGGTGCAGCCACGGTGAAGCTGTTTGCGGCCGAGGGCTCGCGCGTCGTAATCGGCGACATCCTCGATGAGAAAGGTGAGGCTCTGGCGGCAGAGCTTGGCGACAACGTCGTCTACGTCCACACCGACGTCAGTCGAGAAGAAGACATCAAGGCCGCCATCGACCTGGCCGTAGAGCGCTTCGGCAGCCTCGACTGTATGTTCAACAATGCAGGCTTCGGCGGCGTGGACGGCATGGTCGAGGAGCTCGACACGGGTGGCATCGACGGCACCATAGGTGTGCTCCTGCGCGCCGTAGTACTCGGCATGAAGCATGCGGCGCCGGT
>PIVZ01000269.1 GCA_003354045.1 bacterium | reverse complement strand
AGCAAGCCATCTCCGGCAGTGCTCGCCCCGTCTCCACCACCTCTTGCTAACGCAACGCGGCGGATGCCGGCAATTTTCCCGTTGCAGTGGACTGTGTGGTGATCTATGCGGGTTACAGGTGTGCGGCCAACATGCCGGCGTAGACGACGCGGCGATAGGCTGACACGGCAACGCAGCCAGCGACCACAACACAATGACGCCTGCGATGACGGCTACAACGACAACGACAATACCGGCCAGAACGACGGTGCCGGACAGACGCAAACGGGAGGAATCGTGAAGTTCGAAGGACTGAAAGACGGAAGTACGGTGCTCATACGGAAGCTGGCGATGGAGGACCTCGAGTGCTCGCTTCGTTTCTTCCAAGGACTTCCCGAAGAGGATCGCCGCTACCTGAGGGTGGATGTAACCAAGAGGGAGGTCGTCGAGCGAAGGATTCGTCAGGCCGAGGCGGGTGAGGTCTACCGGATCGTGGCCCTTGTGGGAGACGACATGGTCGCCGACGGTGCCCTGGAGTTCTCTTCCGAGGGATGGCGCAGCCACACCGCCGAAATTCGTGTGATCGTCGCGCGGGAGTACCAGCGCCGCAGGCTCGGCGCATTGCTCATCCAAGAGGTGTTCCGCGAGGCACAGAAACGCAACGTCGAGAAGGTGGTCGCGAGAATCGCCGCTCCGCAGACGGCCGCCCGTAAGATCTTCGAAAGCCTGGGGTTCCGCTTGGAGGCCGTGCTCGAAGACCACATCAAGGATGCCACCGGCCAGCCCCAGGCTCTCGTCATCATGAGCTGCACTCTCGACGAGATGTGGAGCGAGCTGAAGGACTTCTACGAAGACGGCAACTGGCCCGACGGCTAGCTGGCCCGGCGATGGATCCCCGCCGGCGTGCTGGAGGCTGACCCTAGACTCCCGCGGTTGCGGCCTAAACGAAGCGATCCACGCCGCGCTCGTCCCCGCCGGTCTCTTCGCTCTCTTCAGTCGCGGAGCGATACCGCGGGTCGAGTAGCTCGTTGATCTTGTCCATGACGATGTCCGTTATCGCTTGATACCGATCGCCATGGGCGTCTGCCGCAGCCCTGGTCAGCGGCACGACCTCGGAAGGGACGCGGTAAGGGGCCAGTTCGGGACCGTCCACATCGAGCGGCCGCCCGACACGATAGACGACGTGGCCTCCCTTCGAGAATGGGGAGTTACCAGGGTAGAGCCGTTCCGAGCCGTTGCTGCCCACGGGAACGATTGGCGCACCGAGATGCTGGGCCATCTCCGCGAGCCCCGTATGTCCCGGGCCCAGCCGGATCGAACGCGTACCCTGCGGAAAGACCAGGATATTGAGCTCCAGCTCACCGAGCGCGCGTCGCGTGAGCGCGATGACTTCTCCACACATCCGATCGAACAGGCAGTCGAACCGCTCGACAAAGGTCTCGCCGGGCAGATCCCGGAGGCCTCCGTCCAAGAACGAAGCGACCTCCCCGTCGTCACGCAGGCGGGCATCGTCAGCGGGCATCGTCCCGTCTACCACATCGCGCAAGAGCCGGTACTGCTGCTCTCCGGGCGCCTCACCCCTGGCCTTGCGAAACTCGATCGTCAGCACGTAACCGCGCGACGGCAATGGAATATTGTTCATCGCGTCGAAAAAGCGTCCGAGCAGGCGGCCGCCGTAGTATTTGCCCTTCACCCAGGTCGCCGTGAAACGCAGCCCACCGCGGCGGTACATGCCGTACTGAAACGGCCAGTAGTTGTACCTGTCGGTATGGTTCATGGCGAGAAGCACTCCGCGGTCGCGCGGGAGGTTCTCCGTCCCCTCGATCTCGATACGCGTCCGGCGAGGGAAGTTGTAGTCGATGGCCAGCGCCGTGTTGGCCAGCAGCACCTGTCCGGGCGGCCACTTGGCCAGCTTGATCCTTCGCAAATGGTCGAGGTCTATCAACAGAGCAACTCCGTGCCGGCATTTTATGTCAGCGCGGGCTCCAGTCCATCTCGCAGCGCTGCGCAACATGTGGAAATCGCCGGCGTCCATTGGGTATCGAGGTCGTGGACCTGCGCCGTGCGGTGCCGCTCGGGCGAATGCGTCAACCCGGGTCGAGATCAGGCGTCGGTCAACAAGCGGAGGGTCGAGATCGCACCGGCAAGTTGGAGACGGACCTTGCCGCCCTGCACCTCGACCGGCTCGAGGTCGCGCTCGCGCGCATCGCATAGCGAGGCTGCCCGCACTCCCAACGCCGACGCGTCGAGAGAAACCGTCTGGCCGAACGGTCCGAATGTCAGCAGACGGACGATCACGCCTTCACCGCGGGAGGCTGGCTTCACGGCCGCCACGTAGACGTCGGCGCTATCGCAGGTAACGGGTGAAGCGGTCGGACGGTGGGTATTCGCAGCCGTTGGAATCTGGTTCTCGCGCCAGTCGCCTGCCGAAGTCAGAAGCAGAGCGTAGTCGAATGCGTATACCTCATGCTCGTGTCCCGACATCGGCATGCCTGGAATGGGTAGGAAGCCGAACGCGCGCTCATGGGTGGCGTTGCGAAGCGCCACCAGCTCGAGGCCCCCATCGCGCCCGTAAGAGACGGCTCCCGGAAAGCGAGTGCACAGCGCCAACCCGTGACCTCCGGCTTCGTCGCGAAGATGGACGAAGCTCTGTGCGGGCCAGAAAGTCGGCTCGTAGAATCTGCGCGGCGGTCTCGCTATGAGGCCGCCCGGGGCGTCCATGGTCAGGTTAGCGCCGGCCACCTCGGCGTCGAAGCGAACCGTCACGGTACGTCTCTTGGCCGCCCGGCCTTCCACGTGAAACCGGATCAGCGGCGAGTCCCTGCTCAGCCGCACCGAGCGCCGGATCGGTTCACCGTCGAGTTCTACGCTGCACGACACATCGAGCCAGCCGTCTCCTTCTTCAACCGCCATCTCGCAGTACGTTGCGCTGGCCCGCGAGAGCTCGCGCAAACGTCCACCCACGAACTCCTGTCCCATGCGCCACAAGCCGCCCGAGTCCCGGTAGCTCACGAGGTCGTTCGAGATGCCCGAGAGCACCGGCTCCTCGCGCGAGCGGTGCCAGGCCCGCGTGATCGCGCCACCCGCCGCCTCGGCAAACTCGACGCGATAGTAGGGCGTTTCTACGGTTATCTTGTCGGCGGCACACCACCATTCGGGCGGCTCCTCCACAGGCGCCCGTCGGGGTTCCTCCTTCATATGAACCGCCATGCCTGTGGCCACCGCCTTCGCCTTGGCCGCAGCACGCGCGAGCCATGGCAGCTGCTCTCCTGTAACGACCCGGTCGGGAGAGGTCCCGGTTATGAAGTCATGGTGATTGGAGACCGCCGCGTCCCACCATGCATCGCGTAGCTCAGATGCCGCCGCCTGCCGTTCCTTCTCGCTACCGGCGAGGACGGCCAGACGCTCGGCGAGCAGCAAATCGTCGAGAAGCTCATGGCAACGCTTCTTGAGCGAGGGGCGCGAGCTGTAAAAGCCGGTCCAGTAGGGGTTGGGATCGAGCTCGAGCACGGGCAACGCGCCACGCTGGCAATCGACCAGTTCCAGGTAGTCATCCAGGCCGGCGTTCACCGCCCAGACGCCGCCGGCCGGATAGTGGTTGCGGTTGTAGCGGTCGAGAAGTCCGACGAGCCCGGGGATGGGACGGACGAAATCGAAGCCTATCGGGCAGAAGAGGTAGGGCGTGCGACTCACCGGGGCGAGCTGTGAGGCGAATTGCCCGATTCGCCGTGCAACGTGGCGGTCGGAACGGGCGGCAACAGCGAGCGGGAGATTGTAGATACGGACGATGCCGCGATGCGCGAGAAGATCGCCCTGCCCGTAGGTGTAGGCGTTCCAGTGGCAAAGCACCTCGGCGCCGTCGGGGCCGCGCCACACGAAGTCGAGCGATTTCTCCTGCTCGAGCAAACGCTCTGCGCTCGAGCCGCGCCGCGGGAAGCGCGACGGAAGCTCGTAGTCGGCGCCGGCAAAGAACATCCCGTCTATTCTCGTGATTGCCGTCTTGTCGAAGCCGGCGGCCCGCAGAATCGAGGGAAGCGCCGGGGAGTGGCCGAAGCTGTCGGGAAAGTAGGCCAGCCGCGGCTCCTGTGTCATGCCGTTCGTGCGCAGCCATTCCTGGCCGAGGAGCAGGTCACGGAGAATGGCCTCGGTGCGCGGCAGCACGGTGTCGGAGGTGGTGACCCCGCTACTCGTCAGTCGCAGGCGGCCGTCGTTTACCAGATCTCGTATGGTCTGGCGCCGGTCGGGGCGCCGGTCCCAGTACATGCGCAGGAAGAAAGCGCACTCGACCGAGTAGATACGTCGCGGCTCACGGGAGAGCTCGTAGAGCGCGCGATCGAGATTGCCACCGACGAACCGGCGAAAGTACTGCTCTGAGGTAAAGACCCAGTTCGGGTCCCAGTGGCTCGACTCGGCAAAGACGATTACCCGTTCGGCATCGGCGGGTATGCCGAGCTTGCTGCGTAGTAAGAGCTCTCGCTCTTGGCCAGTGTCGTTCGATATGTCTGCAGCCATCCTAGTGCGCCGTTTCGCCGGCCCGGCGGGTCACGGCCAAGCGTGGCGAGCCGGGCCCGGCGCGTCAGACAAATCAGAATACGCAGGGCTGCGTCAAATCAAAGACGCCAACACGGCGCGGTCGAAGTATACCTCGTTGCGCTTCACCAGCTCCCCGTCAACGACGACGAGGTCCATACCGTCGGCCTCGACCGTCTCGCCGCCTTCCGGCTTCTGGAAGGTTGCGTGCCACATTGCTGCACAACCGCTGCCGTCTTCGAAGATATATGCCTGCTTCAGAGCCCAGGTCATGTTCCATCTGCCAAACAGCTTGCTGAGGTAGCGGCGGTTGGCGTCCTTTCCCTCCACCGCCCCGCGGGTGTTCGGGTCCACGTAGGCAATGTCGTCGGTGTAGCAAGCCACCAGGCGCTCGACGTCCTGCGCATTCCACGCACCGATGAGCTCCTCCGCGACGGCCTTCATAGTCGTTTCGTCCATGTCCTTCTCCTCTGTTTGTTGCTCCGGTCCCGCCGGGGTACCGGGCGATCCACGCGGCGGACGGCCGCCCGTCAGGAGACCGTCACCGTTCTATGGTGATCACCATAGAACTTACCATGTATGACGATCGCCATACAACGGCTATAGTGGCGCCATGCCGCGGAAATCGGACGCCAGGCAGCGGGCTATTGTGACCGCTGCCCGCCTGTTTCAGCGCCAGGGCTATTACGGCACCGGGTTGGCCCAGATCCTCGAGGAAAGCGGAGCGCCTAAGGGCTCGTTTTATCACCACTTTCCCGGAGGTAAGGAGCAACTGGCCCTGGAAGCCATCCACGAGGCCGCCCGTGGGTTAGAGTCCCTCTTCGCCGCCGCCGCCGAGAGGACGGAGGAGCCGGGCGCCTTCGTGCGCACCCTGGCCCGCGGCGTTGCGTACTGGATCGAGGCCTCGGACTTCACCGATGGCTGCCCGGTGGCAATTTTCACGCTCGAGAGCACACCGGCCGCGCCGGCCCTTCAGGAGGCCTGCCGGCAGTCCTACGTCACCTGGCAACGGCTGATCGCCGACGGGCTGAGCCGCAGCGGCGGCGATAAGGCGCGTGCCGAGCGCCTGGCCGAAATGTTGGTGGGCGCCCTCGAGGGCGCCCTGATGCTGGCCATGGCCGAGGCCAGCACGCGACCGATCCAGGTGATCGGCGAGGAGCTTGCCGAGCACGTGGCCACCGTCATGCGACCACCACGCGAGTAGAGGAAGCACGGAAAGGGGCACCGCGTGCCTCCGACCACGATCAACCGCAGCCTATCGTTGCGAGGACCTACCGTGGTGGCCTTCTTCGACTCTGCAGCAAACCGCCCGGCGATCTATGCGGACGGGACCTTGTAGTGATAGGCTCGCTCCACTGTGCAGTCGTAACACGCCCGAGGAAGTCGGCCGGTAAGGCGCGACCCGATCCGGGCTTCCGTTTGCGCCCGCGACTTCATCGAAGCCACGGGCGACGAACGAAATGGAGGATTCGCCATGATCGTTGCAAAGCGCAACTTGACGGTCGAGATTTTCTGGAAGGTTCACGCGTGGCTCTACCGGACCAGCGGCGGCAAGATCGGCGCCAAGACCATCGGAATGCCGGTGTTGCTGCTCACGACCACCGGCCGCAAGAGCCATGCCCCGCGGCGGGTAGCTCTTACCTACATACCCAAGGGCGATGCCTGCGTCGTCATTGCCTCCAATGTCGGCGAGCCCCGTCACCCCGGCTGGTGGCACAACCTCGTGGCGAACCCGAAGGCCACCATCCAGCGTGGTACCAAGATAACCCGCGTGCGCGCACGCGAAGCCGAAGGCGAGGAGCGCGAGGAACTCTGGGCCGAGGCGGCGCGAACGACAGACAGTTATCCTGTCTATGCAGAGCGAACCAAACGGCGCATTCCCGTGGTCGTTCTCGAGCCTGAGGAGACTGTACCGAGCGCGGTATAGCCGCCTCGGAGCGAAGACGCCTCCGGCGTCCGGACGCGCCCGCAGCCGTAAGATCTAGAACGAACCGCGCACATAGATGGGCACGGAAC
>PIVZ01000867.1 GCA_003354045.1 bacterium | reverse complement strand
CTCTATCTTCTCGGGTACCTCGAGGCCTTTCCTGTGCTCATCGGTCAGCGCGTCCAGAGTAAGGCCGCCCAGGGACTCGCCTCTGCTTGTCGGTCCGCTCGGGCCGGCCAGTTCTGGAGGTAACTCGGCCAGCGTCACCTTGAGAGTCATGGGCTCTCCCTCGCGCAGCACTCCGATCTTGACCTTTGCGACCGCTCCAGCGCCGGCGATGATGTTCCTGAGCTGTCCGGTGGTTTCTATCTCGTCGCGATTGACCCGAACTATGACATCACCGACCTTGAGGCCGGCCTTTGCCGCCGGGCTATCCGCGGTGACGTCGGCTATCAGCACACCCTTGACGTCTTCGAGGCCGAGGGCTTCGGCGAGGTCGTTGGTGATCTGCTGGATCATCACGCCGAGCCATCCACGCACCACCTTGCCGTGGGTGATGAGGCTCTCGGCGATGGTCTTGACCATGTTCGAGGGGATCGCGAACCCGACGCCCTGGTGGCCGCCGCTGCGCGACATGATGGCCGTGTTGATGCCGACCAACTCGCCGCTGGTGTTTATGAGTGCGCCGCCGGAGTTGCCGGGATTGATCGCTGCGTCCGTCTGGATGAAGTCCTCGTAATCCACGATCCCCACGTTGGCGCGGCCCTTGGCCGAGACGATTCCCTTGGTCACGGTCTGGCCCACGCCGAACGGGTTGCCGATCGCGAGCACCGTCTCGGCCAGCCTGAGCTTGTTCGAGTCACCGTAGGGCAGGGCCGCGAGGCCTTCGATCTCTCCCTCCAGGCGCAACACTGCGAGGTCGCTTTTGGGATCGCCGCCCAGCACCTTCGCTTCGACCTGCCTTCCGTCGGAGAGCGTGACCTGGATCTCCTTTGCACGTTCGATCACGTGGTTGTTGGTGAGCACGATGCCGTCTGCGGAGACGATTACCCCCGAGCCGAGGCTTCGCACCCTGCGCTCGCGCGGAACGCGCGGCTCGAAGCCGGGGCCGAAGAACTTACGGAACAACTCGTCGTTGTGAAACGGCAGAGCTTCTTTGAGATCGGAGAGCTTGGTGACTTTGGTCGAGGAGATGTTGACCACGCTTTCCAGCGCGTTCTCGGCCACCTTGGCGAGGTTTCCGCCATGACGGCGCGCCTTGGCTTGATCTTCTCCGCGGCGAGCTGCCTTGGCTTGGTCGCCGCCACGGCGGCGGGCTTCGACCTCCGGTGGCGAGAAAGCCGAGAAGCACCACAGCGCCAGTGTGGCGGCGATGATGGTGGTCAAGAGTGGTGCGTGATTACGGGAAGCATCTGTTTTCTCTCTCATGCTGAGCTCCAGGGTTGCTGAGGACGCGGACCGCGGCCTTACAGACGCGGCCTGCCCGAGCGCTATTCAGCCATTAGCCTCTCGACTCCTCAAGCCGCGGAGCGTTTTCTTAGACCGGGCCATGGAAGATACTTGACCAGCTTCACTGCCACGGCGGCCAGAACAGCCACGGGCCATCGCTTATATTCGCCGGCCGCTTGGGGCAAAGAAGGTAGCCACGTGCCTCGAGACTCCGGTGGCAGTGCGGCTACTTGGGATGGAGCCGCCATGGGGCTGTTCACACCGCGCGCGCAGATGCAGACGCAGAGCCGGA